>DATDFQ010000055.1 GCA_036522515.1 Bacteroidota bacterium | reverse complement strand
TCTTCTTCACCGCAGGGCCTAACGACGAGAACGACGGCATCTTCGGATACCTCGCGAACTTCAATCGGGCCGGCGATCTGGGAGACAACGATCATGACGGTCAGGGAGACGACGATCAGGGAGATGACAATCAGGGTGGGGGGCGTGAGGGCGGGGACGGGCACTAGCGTTTTAAGCAGTTGATATTTATGAAATTCAGCGGGCCGGCAGCGGGGAATCTCCGCTGCCGGCTCTGGCGTTGGTGGCGGCTGAATTTTTGCTGCCGAGCCCGGGGCATCGGTAATCGACGAAACGACGCCGGTATCCGTTTGCAATTTTGTTTTCAATCGATTATTTTCCCTTCATACCGCGAACTTAAAAACCGGGGAGGGTGTTACGTAGGTATATCCACACCACGCTCACGACGTCCGGAAGGAGGGAACAATGAAGTACCGCTCGGGTCCACTGAACACGGTTAAACTGCTCTTCAAGCCGCCGGAGCGGAGATACCGGTTCCTCTGCGCGCGGCGCGCCGATCTCATCTCATTGATTTCCGAAATGGAGAAGAACCGGCGTTTGCAGGCAGCCCCCTGGCAGATCGAATCACTCCGGCAAACCCTGCACACACTCGAAGATCAACTCTCGCGGTCGCTCCGGAAGGTTCCTCCGGGAAGACCCGCGGATATGGCTGCGAGACCGTTCCAGTTTGGCCAAGGCAGGCGCAGGCACCTGGGTCCTGTTTGACCGGGGAAAGCCGGCCGATCGACCCGGGAGCGTCGATCGGACACGTCCACCTGAAGGTATCCGACCTCGAGCGATCGGTTAAGTTCTACACCGAAATCCTGGGCTTCGAAGTAACCACCCGGATGGGGCGCAGCGCCGCGTTCCTCTCTGCCGGAGGATACCATCACCACCTTGCTCTGAACACCTGGGATAGCGAAGGCGGCCCGCCGCCGCCGGCCGGAAGCTCGGGGCTCTACCACCTCGCGATCCTCATGCCGAACCGGAAGGAACTCGCGCGCTCGTTGAAACGATTGACCGACCACTCGTGGCCGATCGACGGGGCCGCCGATCATGGAGTGAGTGAATCAATTTACCTGCGGGACCCGGACCAGAACGGCATCGAGGTCTATGCGGACCGTCCGAAAGAGAAGTGGCCGCGCGACCCCGACGGCAACCTCGTGATGTATACCCGGCCGCTCAACCTCGATTCGCTCCGGGCCGAACTCGGCCATTGACTCTCGCCTGATTTTTAGCTACCATTGGCTCCATGAAACGCGATTTTCTCAGCATCGCCGACTGGTCGCTTGACGACCACGTCCGGATCCTCGATCTCTCCGCGGAGATCAAAAAGAATCCCCGGAAGTTTAACGCCTCTCTCCAGGGTGATTCGATCGCCCTGATCTTCGAAAAGCAGTCGCTTCGGACGCATGTGACGTTCGAGGTGGGCGTCCACCAGCTTGGAGCGCACCCTGTCTACCTGACACAGTCGGACATCAGCCTCGGCAAGCGGGAGTCGATTTCCGACACCGCGAAGAACCTCGAGCGATGGGTCGGCGGCGTGGTGATCCGGACCTTCGCCCACCAGACCTGCGCCGATCTCGCCGCAGCAATGAGGGTGCCCGTGATAAACGCCTTGACCGATCTGGAGCATCCATGCCAGGCGGTCGCCGATTTTCTGACGCTCAGAGAGAAACTCGGCACGTTCAGGAAGAAGCGGATGGCCTATGTCGGGGACGGCAACAACGTCTGCCACTCCCTTTTTCTCCTCGCGGCGATCGTGGGGATGGACTTCATCGCTTCCACGCCGGAGGGGTATGCTCCCGATCCGAAGCTCTTCGAGCGCGCCTGCTCGATCGGGAGGAAATCAGGCTCCGCGTTGGCGGTTGGCCACGATCCGCTGAAGGACGTGAAGGGCGCAGATGCGGTGTACACCGACGTGTGGACCAGCATGGGGCAGGAAAGCGAACGTGAAAAGCGGCTCGAGAAATTTCGACCGTTCCAGGTGAATTCGGCGCTGATGGCGCGCGCCGGAAAGAACGCGCTGTTCATGCACTGCCTGCCGGCTCACCGCGGCGAGGAAGTCACCGACGAGGTCATCGATTCGCCCCATTCGGTCGTCTTCGATCAGGCGGAAAACCGGCTTCACACCGCCAAGGCGGTCCTCCTTACGGTGCTCGCTACCCCTCCGAACCGGTGACGAGCTTGAAGCCCTTGCCGTGCACGTTGACGATGCTTACACCCGGGTCCTTCTTCAGATAACTCCGGAGGCGCCAGATGAAGACATCCATGCTCCGTCCGTTGAAGTAGTCGTCGCTTCCCCAGATCGATTTCAGCGCAAATTCCCTGTCGAGAGTCTGGTTCTGCCGGAGGCAGAGCAGCCTCAGGAGGTCCGCCTCGCGGTCGGTCAGCTTCTGTTTCTTTCCTTTGAACGCGAGCTGCAATCGCGCGTGGTCGAATGAATACCCCCCGATCGTAAAGACGGTCTGATCCCCCGGACTCTCCCCGGAGGAGGCGCCCGCATTGTCGGCTCGCCTGAGAATCGCCTGGATCCGGAGCGCGAGTTCCTCCATGCTGAACGGCTTGGTGACATAATCGTCGCCCCCGATCCGAAAGCCCTCGATCCGGTCCTCCCTCATTGATTTTGCCGTGAGGAAAATGATCGGGATCCGGTCATCCCGCTCCCGGACCTCGCGCGCGAACGTAAACCCGTCCTTTTTCGGCAGCATCACATCGACGAGGCAGAGGTCGAACTTTTCGTTCTGGTAGGCCCTGGAGCCCTCGTTTCCATCCTTGCACAGCTTCACGTCATAGCCGCGCAGCTGGAGGTTTTCCTGCAGGATGAATCCGAGATTCTGGTCGTCCTCAAGGACGAGCACTCTTTTCGGGCTCTTCGCGTTCAGGACGGTTCCCCCCGCAGCAGAGGGAACGCCAGGTGGAGCGTGGTTCCTGTTCCAAGGTCCCCGGAAATGGAAACCTCCCCGCCCTGGGCTTCCACCATGAGCCGCACGTAGCTCAATCCGAGTCCGAAACCCTTCACGTCATGGACGTTGCCCGTCCGGACTCGGTAATATTTCTCGAACACCTTCTCCCGTTCCTCTTTGCCGATGCCTATTCCCCGGTCGCCGATCTCGATCACGAGGGAATCGCCGGTATTCCTCGTGAGAACCGTGATGGCTGGTGCTTCGGGTGAATATTTGTTGGCGTTATCGAGAATATTGTGGATAATGTTCGCCATATGGACCGGGTCGGCATTCACGGTGAAGGACGCCGCCTCGAGCCGGCACGTGACGGTGCCTCCCTTCGCCTCGACCTGGAGGGCGGTATTCTCCGCCGCGTCCCGGATCAGGGCGTGCATATCGAGGGGAACCAGGCTGAGCTCATAATCGCCTTCTTCGAGCAGCGCCATCTGAAGGATCTTGTCGACCTGTGTTTTCATCCGGATGTTCTCATCACGGATGACGTCCGCGTAGCGGCGGATTTTATCAGTGCGATCGATCACGTCGGGCCGGGTGATCGTCTCCGCCGCCACGGCGATCGTCGAGATCGGCGTCTTGAACTCGTGCGTCATGTTATTGATGAACTCGACCAGGCGCAACGAAAAGTCCTTTTGCCTGACGATCGTCCGGATGGTGTAGCCGAAGCAGAGGATGACCGCCCCCATGAAGAGAACAGTCAGGCCCAGGAACGGGCCCACCTGCTTCAGAAGATAATTGCCCTGCTCCGGGAAAAAGAGGACCAGCTGGTTCCTGCCGGGGATGAGATCGTCCGGAAAAAGCGGATTGCGGAGGGAAGACGACCGCAACTCGCGTTCGTACCCGGCGGGCGCTTGCATGCGGAGGGAGTCGTCCCTCGCTGAAATTACCGCCGAAGCGTACGGGAGATCGATCCCCGACTCCTGAAGCGTCGTCCGGACGACGGAATCGAGCTGCGAAGGGGTGACCCTGCTCTCGATGGGTTGCAGTTCCATGAGCGAAAGATTATCGATCGCCCGGCCGACGATCTCCTCCCGGCGCTCCCGCACCGAGGCGTCTTTCACGACCCGTTCATTGGAACCTCCGACGGCATGGAGCGTGTACGTACTGCTGTCGGCCCGGTATTTTACGACTATTTCCTCGTTCCTGACGCCCGGGTCAAGGTACTGGATCGTGTACTCTCCCGGTTTTTTGTTCTCGTCGACGAGGAGCGTATCGCTCTTCCGGGCGAGGTTGAACACGCGCAACGTGACATGCTGCGGGACGGGAACCGAGTACTGGATCGCGTTCTTCCGGACGCTCAACGGGATCCGTTCCCCGAACGGGGCCCCGTCCTTCATCGGCGTGACTGTGTACTTCTTTTTGATCCCCCGCAACGAATCGGTTTCGACCTGCACGACCATCGTCTTGTTCCCCTGATGCGGAGAACCGAGCGCGACCTGAAAGAAGTTGTCGGCCGCTTCCCCGGCCTCGAGCCGGTGCGCGACCGAGTTCAACGCGGCGTGGACGTTCCGCTCGAACGCCTGCTGCCGGAACTCGTACGCGTTGCGGAGAAGGAAGTACTGCAACACGACGAGGCCCGCAAGCGCGGCGGCGCTCACTCCCGTGATCGCCCATATGGTGGTCCGTTTCAATTTCATATCGCACTCCAATGTAAGAGTTTTGTGCGAATATTACCCGCCCGTTAACACTCGTTAACATCTGCTAACAGAGTTTAACTCGGAAGTGTGCAACTGCGGTGCTATGTTATACGTGTAGTAATGCAAACGGTCACCATTCACTTCCTCCAGGAGTACGCACAATGAAAATCTTCACGGCACCCGTCATCGCGCTCGCCAGCGTGTTCGTCCTTGTTTCCGGGAACTTCCCCTCCGTCGCGCAGCAGCAGGCCCCGGTGCAGGTCAGAAAGATCGAGCGGGGCGGGCCTGGCGTTCACCGCGAGATCGCCGGCGATATCCTCTCCGTGCCCGAGCTCTCTGCGCTCTTCGCGGAGGAGAAGGGGAAAATCGTCGTCGATCACATCATGGAACCGGAGATGCGTGCAAAAGGGTATGAGAAGACGGATCTCGAGGAAGGCGACATGGTCCTCATGGCAAACGGCCGGTCTCTCGGATCCATCGGCGCTCTGAAAGCGCTCTACGACTCCGCGGCGACCGGAGCCACGGTCAAACTCGGCGTCAGGAGAAAGGAAGAGATGCTGATCGCCTCGTTCGTCAAAGCCGACCCGGACAAGCTGCCGAAACTCAAGATGATCGTAAGCCACGGAGGCGACGAAGACATGTTCGGGATTCCCCAGGCGGGACTCATTTTCGGCGACAAGGGGAAAACGGTCGTCGTGCGGGAGGTCTTGTCGAACCCCTCAAGCGAGGTGCGCGGCGAGGCGAGGAAGGGTGATATCGTCGTGAAGCTCAACGGCTCCCCCGTCAACTCCTTGAAAGCGCTCAGGGCCGCCTACGAGAAGCTCGCCGTCGGAGCGAACATCCGGCTGGTCACGAGCCGTTCGGGGAAGGAATCGACGCTCGAGTTCTCGAAACCGAAGGACGAAGGCCGGATGATCATCCGCCGCCAGGGGAACAACTGATGTTTCGGTTCGCGATCCTCGCCGCCCTCCTCGCCTGCGCCCCCGCTATCGCCCCGTTCGGGGGGCTGAGGGCGCAGTCCTCGGGCAGCATGTTCAACCAGCGCGACGATCAGTACAGAGTCCTCGGACTCAAGCGCGCGAAGGAGGCGTACGAGACGGCCGCGAAGGAGTACGACAGACAGAAGATGCTGTTCGAGAAGGGGCTGATTTCCCAGGCGGAGCTCGACCGGAACCGCGCAAACTTTGCGGACGCGGAGGTGAACTACCAGCAATCGCTCCTCGCGGTCCTCTTTGAACAGCAATACGTCACGGTCGTCAAGGCGGTCAAGTACCAGTCGCCGGACGGCACGAAGCGCGTCCGCCTCCAGCTCTCCAACGCTTCGGGCGGGAGCGCGGAGTTCCGCAAGCTGATCAATCTCGACGACGCGCTCTTCCGTTCCCTCCAACCCGACATCATCAACGACGTCTACGTGTCGCTTCTCAATAACGACAACGCCGTCATCGGGAAGCCCTACGAGTCGAAGATCGACCAGCTGAAGCACGGGGAACCCGCGCAGCTGGAATTCGCGCTCCTTCAGGACCTCGATATCGTGACGGTGAACATCATTTACGGCAAGGGGACGCAGCGGGCCCTGAAGGTGTTCCTCGAAAAGGATGCGACCGTCAATAAAGTCCTCGTCCAGTCGACGCAGTTTTCGCAGGAGGCGGAGCTCGGCAAGGCCGCCTCCTTCGATCTAACGCTGGAGTTGTTCGGCGGCCTCGGAAGCACGTTCAACCTCGAGGTCGCAAACCTGCCCGGGCAGGTCAACCGTACCTTCCGGGATCCGGCCGGCGGGGCGCGCCTGAACCAGTTCAAATTCACGGAGACCACCAATTCCCGCAAGGCGGCCCTCGACATCTCGCTCCCGGACCGGCCCACCGAAGCCATCCCGATGGACCGCCCCATCAAGTTTTTCGTCCTGGTGATACCTTCGGAGCGGATGGGCGAATTCAAGGACCTTCAACGGCGGCAGTGGAGCGAAGAGGAGATCGGGAAACTCCGCATCGGGTACGTGAAACTGGAGCTGGTCCCGCGCGGCACGGGGCGGCTTCTCGTGCGCGCGCAACAGCTCTATTTTTCGATCAACTCGGCCGGCGCAGTGGACATGACGATCGAGCTTGTGAACGAGGGCTCGCGCAGGCTCGATGACGTCGAGATCAACGCCGATCTTCCCCTGAACTGGTCCAAGGCCATCGAGCCGGCGGTCATCAACGCGCTCGACATCGGCGAAGAAAAGAAGGTCCATCTTCATTTCACCACGCCCCAGGAGATCGGGGTCGGGAGGTACGATATCCGCCTCCGGACGAGCGGCCTGACCGACAACCAGCCTGTGACGGGTGAAGACAAAACGGTCACCGTGGAAGTCCAGGCGCAGGCGAGCATCCTCGGCACGCTCCTCCTGGTGATCCTGATCCTCGGCCTCGTGGCGGGCATGGTGGTGTTCGGGATACGGCTCTCGAAGAAGTAACGCCGGCACGGAACACGGCCGGGATACAATGGAATTCACAACCATATCGGAGAACTTGCTGTGACTGAACAACAACGGCCCATCCTTGAAGCGGTCTCGCTCACGAAACGATACGAAGACGGGGCGCTCGCGCTCGACCACGTTTCCTTCAACGTCCCCTCCGGGCGCATCTATGCGATGCTGGGCGGGAACGGCGCGGGCAAAACCACGACGATCAATATCTTCCTCAATTTTATCGATCCGACCGGGGGAGAAGCCCGGATCGACGGCTTCGTGACGCACAAAGAACCCCTCCGGGCGAAGGAGCACGTCGCCTACGTCTCAGAGCATGTCATGCTCTACACCAACTTCACCGCGATTCAGAACCTTGAATACTTCGCGAAGCTCGGGGGGAAGTACTCCTACACGAGGGACAATTACCGCGAGGCGTTGATCCGCGTCGGCCTCCCGGAGGAGGCGCATAACAAGCGGCTCAAGACCTATTCGAAGGGAATGCGGCAGAAGTGCGGGATCGCCATCGCGATCCTGAAGGATGCGAGGGCGATTCTGCTCGACGAGCCGACGGCGGGCCTCGACCCGAAAGCCGGGTTCGAGTTCCTGCAGCTGCTCCTCTCCCTTCGCGCCGAAGGCAAGGCGATTCTCATGTCCACGCACGACATCTTCCGCGCGAAGGAAGTTGCGGATACGATCGGCATCATGAACCGCGGATCGCTGGTCATGCAGCGCGAAAAAAACGAGCTCGCCGGCGAGAGCCTCGAAAGCATCTACCTCCATTATATGGCGGGCTCGGTCGAGCAGGCGGCATGAAACAGAAAATCCGACAGGGGGTAGTGCCTCAGTCTGACCGACTCTCTCCCCAGCTCGTCATGCTGACATGCTTTTGGTCAGCATCTTTCAACTCTTTTAGAAAGATCCCGACCTGAAACATGTCGGGATGGCGGCAAAAGATGAACATGCGGCACTATCGACAGGGGTTAAGCTTATGATACGATTAATTATAGAAAAAGAGCTCCGGGAGGTGATCGGGTCGACGAAATTCGCCGTCACGTTCGGAGTCTGTTCGCTCCTGATCATCCTTTCCTTCCTGATGGGAGCGCGCAACTACCGGATGTGGTCCCGCCAGTATGAAGCGGCGAAGAGAGAAAACCTCCGCCAGCTCGAAGGGCTCACGGACTGGTTCTCCGTGCAGCACAACAAGATCTACCTCCCGCCGCAGCCGCTTGCCGCGCTCGTCACAGGAATCTCGAGCGACATCGGCCGGACCGTCGAGGTGCGCGGGCGGGGCGAATTGACCGCGGACGACAGCCGCTTTAACGAGGTGCCGATTTTTGCCATCTTCCGTTTTCTCGACCTCGATTTCATCTTTCAGATCGTCCTCTCTCTCTTCGCGATCCTGTTCGCCTACGACGCCATCAACGGGGAGAAGGAGCGCGGAACGCTGAGGCTTTCGTTCGCGAACCCCATCCCCAGGCACACGTATATCCTGGGCAAGCTCGGCGGGGCGTGCATCGGGCTCGGGGCCCCCCTGCTCGTCCCGATCCTCATCGGGTGCGCCCTTCTTCCGGTGCTCGGCGTCCCGATGTCGGGGGGCGATTGGACGAAGCTCTCCCTTATTCTTGCGGCGGGGCTTCTCTATTTCGGCGTCTTCCTCTCTCTCTCGGTGATGATCTCCAGTTTCACGAAGCGCTCGGCGCATTCGTTTCTCATCCTCCTCGCCGTCTGGATCCTCGCGGTCCTGATCACCCCCCGGCTCGCCATCATTCTCGCCGGACGGGCCGTCGAAGTCCCTTCGGTCGACGAGGTCGCATCCCAGAAAGGGAGGTACAGCGCACAGCTCTGGGGCGAGGACCGGAAGAAAATGGCAGCGTACAAGCCCGAGGCGGCCGGCGCCGACCCTTCGGTGATGATGCAGCGCTTCAACAAGTTTATGCAAGACATCGCCGACGAGCGCGACAAGAAAATGGAGGAATTCAACGGGCGGCTGAACGAACTCCGGGAAAACTGCCGCCGCATGCAGCAACGGCTCGCGCTCTGGATCGCCCGGCTTTCCCCCGCGGCCACCTTCAGCCTGGCGGCGACCTCCCTGGCGGGAACGTCGCTGACGCTCGAACACCAGTACATGGATGCCGCGACGGCCTATCAAAAGGTCCTGGCGCAATTCATGAAAAATAAAACCGGCATGGTCGCCGGGGGACGCATGATGATCATGCGCAACGCCGTCGAGGACGGCAAAAAGCCGGAACCGATCAATCCGAACGAACTGCCGGAGTTTACCTATCAGCCGGCGTCCCTCGCATCGGTCGTGGGCGAGAGCCTCCCCGATCTCGCGTTGCTCTGCCTGTTTAACATCCTCTTCTTCCTCGGGTCGTACCTGGGGTTCATGCGCTACGACGTGAGGTGATGACCATGAACGAATCCAATTCCAACGCCGCGCGGGCTGCCAGGATCTCGACGCTCATCCGGAAAGAGCTGAAGAACATCCTGCTCAGCCCGAAATTCGCCGTCACGTTTAGCCTCTGCGCGGTACTCCTTCTCCTCAGCGTCTACGTCGGCATCCGGGAATATCAGGCTTCGGCGCGGCAGTACGCGACCTCGACGCAGCTGGTCGGCGAGGAGCTCCGGGAACAGTCTCACTGGATGGCGTTGAACAACCGCACCTACCGGGAACCCGACCCGATGCAGATCTTCGTCTCCGGCATCAGCAACGACATCGGACGGTGGTCGAGCATCTCGCAACAGGAACCGGTGAAGCTGCGGCAGAGCGTCTATTCCGACGACCCGATCTTCGCGCTCTTCCGTTTTTTCGACTTCGGGTTCATCGTCAAAATCGTCCTCTCTCTCTTCGCATTTCTTTTCACCTACGACGCGATCAACGGCGAACGGGAGTCGGGGACCCTGGCGGTGACATTCGCCAACCCCCTTCCGAGGGCGCGGTATCTGATCGGGAAGTTGATCGGATCGTGGCTCGGCCTCGTCATCCCCCTGACCGTTCCCGTGGCGCTCTCGCTGCTTCTTCTCCTCCTGTTTGCGGTGCCGTTCGGAGGCTCAGAGTGGGCCCGGCTGCTCCTCTTGCTGGGGGTTTCCGCCGCCTACTTTACGTTCTTCATCGCGTTCGGGCTTCTCGTCTCCACGCTGACCAGACATTCGAATATCGCCTTCCTGATCTGTCTCGTCGCGTGGATTACGTTCATTCTCGTCCTTCCGAGGGCCGGGGTCGCGGTGGCGAGCCAGACGGTCTCCGTTCCGACGGTGGCGGAGGTGGAGGCGCAAGAGGACGCCTACGCGAAAGATCGCTGGAAAGAGCATGGGGCGGAGTTTGAAAAACGACTCCGGGAGCGCCAGGCCCTCACAAGCTCGATGTCGAAGGAGGAACGCGAGAAATCCGACAACGATCACCTCTGGGGGTGGATGGAGGAAGACGACGCGAAACGCAAGGAAGTGCAGAGAAGCATCGACGATTACGGGATCAGGCTCCAGGAGGACCTCCGGAACCGCGAGCGCGAGCAGGAACAGCTCGCGTTTATCCTCTCCCGCTTCTCACCGGCGTCGGCCTACGAGCTTGCGCTCCTGGACATTGCCGGGACGAACATCGACCTCAAGTCGCGGTACGAAGACGCGATGCGATCCTACCGGACGGCCTTCAATTCCTACACCGACCGGAAGCAGAAGGAATCGGGGGACATCGGCGGCGTCCGGGTCACCATGGACAGCCAGACGGGTCTGACCATCACAACCCCCCGGGAAAAAGGATCGCTCGATCTGACCGGTATGCCGCGCTTCGTCAAACCGCAATCCGGCTCGAAATTTCCTCTCGTCGATACCGGAATCCTCATCCTCTTCACCCTCCTCTCGTTCGGAGCCTCCCTCTTCGCCTTTTCCCGCTACGACCTCCGGTCGTAGGCCCGGTACTGGCAGGCGCAGGCTTTAGCCTGCGTTAAACTGGACGCTTTAAGTTTGGCAGGTTGCTCGCCGTAGGGGCGACGCATGCGTCGCCCGAATGGGTCATCGAATCATCTGAACTTCCGGGCGGGGCATGCCCCGCCCCTACAAAGGCACGCGACCTGAAGGTCGCGCCTACCGATGCCTGGGGTTCCTCGTTCGGCCGCTTCGCGGCATTGATTTGCGTTCCCACGCAGAGCGTGGGAACGAGAATATTTCATTGTCATCCTGAGGAAGCGGAGCGACCGAAGGATCTGGCTTTTTGGATCCAATAGGTGCAGAGATCCTTCGCTGCGCTCAGGATGACATTGGGCCGGCCCCCGGAGAGTTTGACCCTTGGGCGATAATTGGTATATTTGCTCAGTTAAAGAGCACGTGCGGGGAGCGCCGGCGGTTCCAGGCCAACGTCTGACAGCCTCTCATCGGAGATACTTCATGCCTTCAATCCTTCAAAACCATTATGTGCTGGCCGTCCATGATCTCGGCGCCTCATCCGAATTCTTTCAGAAGCTGGGATTCGCCGTGGTGCTGGAGCCGGAAGGCTGGGTGTTCGTCAAGCGGGATAATTGCATGGTAATGCTGGGTGATTGTCGCGACTCCCTGCCTGCGAGCTCGCTGGGAGATCACAGCTACTTCGGATATCTGCGCGTCGATGATGCGGACGCGTACTATAAAGAGATCAAATCGAAGGGCGTCACGATCCTCTCGCCGCTCCAGGACAAGCCGTGGGAGATGCGGGAGTTCGCGGTGCGGTCTCCCGAGGGCCACAGGATTACAATCGGCCAATTCATCGGAAAAGAGAAATGACGAGCCGGTTTCTCCGATTGCGGCTCGGATGTCTCTCTTCGTCGTTCTTTGCGTTACAGCTGCTTGCCCCGCCGGCCCATTCCCAGTGGTCGCATGATCCCCATGTGAACAACCCGGTTTGCACCGCGGCGGGCTTTCAATCCGAACCGTCGATCGTGACCGACGGATCGGGAGGGGCAATCATCTCGTGGGTCGATTATCGGCGGGCAGTCGATAGCGCAGACATCTACGCCCAACGGATCGATGCGGCGGGAGCGGTCCGATGGACAGCGGACGGCGCCTCCATCTCCACGGCCGGGGTCACTCTGGGTATCCCCTCAATTTCCGAGGACGGAACCGGTGGCGCCGTCGTCGCGTGGGAAGACAATCGAAATGGGGCGATTTCCGACGTCTTCGCCCAGCGCATCGACAGCGCAGGGAACACGCACTGGGGATCGAACGGTCTTCTCATCTCGACAGGCTCCAGTTTCGTGTTGAGCCATTCACCCGCCGTCGCGGGCGACGGGGCGGGAGGTGCCATCGTGACATGGCGGGACGTCCGGAGCGGTTCAAATTACTATGATATCTTCGCCCAGCGTCTGAATCCCGCGGGCGACGCGCAGTGGGACGTGAACGGAATGGCGATATGCTCGGCAGAGGGGGCTCAAAACTCTCCGGCGATCGTGTCGGACGGCGCCGGGGGCGCCATCATCTCATGGGAAGACATCCGCAGCGGCACAAACTACGACATTTACAGCCAGCGCGTCAATGCCGCGGGCCTGGTCCAATGGGTGCCGGATGGGGTTCCGGTGTCGAGAGCCACGAACGACCAGAGGGCTCCGATTGCCGCTCTCGGCGACGGAACCGGCGGGGCCATTTTCGCCTGGAACGACCAGCGGAGCGTATCGGATGAAGATATTTATGCCCAGCGCATCGACAGCTCCGGGGTCACGCTTTGGGACACGAACGGCGTGGCAATCTCCGCGGCCGGCGTGGATCAGGCTTTTCCCATTATCGTCAGCGACGGGAGAGGAGGCGCTATCGTCGCCTGGTCGGACGACAGGGCGGGCACCTATGACGCATTCGTCCAACGCGTCAATTCGGCCGGGACGGTCCAGTGGACTGCCGATGGCGTGGAAGTGAAGTCGGTGGTGAGCTCTCCCGAGGTCACAATTGACGGAACGGGAGGTGCCATCGTCACCTGGTACAAGTTTGGCGACGTCTACGCCCAGCATGTCGACTCGTCAGGAATCCTGAAGTGGGATACAAGCGGGGTCGCAATCTCCATCGCGGCGGGCGGCCAGTCGAATCCGGTCATCGTTGACGACGGAACCGGAAGCGCCATCATCGCATGGACAGACGGCCGCAACGGCACAGACGGCGACATTTATGCGCAGAAGGTGGGCTCCGATGGAACGTTGGGGGAGGTGACGGACGTACTCGAGCGCCCGGTGCGAACTCACGGCTTCACGCTTCATCAGAATTATCCGAACCCGTTCAATCCCCGAACGGCCATCAGGTATGAGCTTCCGGGCTCCTCGCACGTGACCCTGGCCGTGTATGACGTGCTGGGCCGGGAAGTTGCTCTGCTGGTGAATGAGACGCAACCGGCCGGGGCGCATGTTGCGAGTTTTGAAGCGACGAGCCTGTCGAGCGGAGTCTACTTCTACCGGCTTCACGCGGGGAGGTTTATCGATACGAAGAGGTTGCTTCTGGTCAGATAGAAGCGCAATTCAGCCGAAGGAAATCCGATGACCGAGAATCAGTTCCGCGCCATGGCGTTGAGCCTTCCGGAAGCCACGGAGGCCTCCCATATGGATCATCCCGACTTCCGCGTCTCTGGGAAAATCTTCGCGACGCTCGCCTACCCGGACAAGTCCCGCGGCATGGTGAAGCTCTCTCCAAAGCAACAAACGTTCTTCATGGAAGAAGAACCTGACGCGTTCACACCCGCCCAGGGCGCCTGGGGCCGTCAGGGTGCCACCTACGTCTCTCTCCGGAATGTGACGCGGAAGACCATGAAAAAAGCGCTTGAAGCGGCATGGACGAACAACGCGCCAAAGCGGCTTTCGTCAAGGGTTCACGGCCAGGTGGACTGAACCGGCAACGATCAATAGGAGATCAATCAATGCGAATATCTTTCACGCTCAGAACGATCATCATCCTGCTCCTTTGCGCCTCCACTGGCCCCTCCGCCTCCGCGCATCCCGGCTCCGGTATCGTCGTCGACAAGCACGGACAGGTGTTCTTCACGGACACGGGCCGCGGTGTCTGGAAGATCGATACCCTGGGTCGTCTCACCTATGTGCCCGCTTCCCGGTGGCACTGGATGGCCATCGATGAAACCGGGTCGTTCGAGTCCTCTGAGAAGAGTTTTGCGGGATGGTTCGAGCGGGTCACGCCGCCGCATACCAAACCCGTGCTGATCATGTGCTCCGATTTTCCTCTCACGATAGGCCGGGACGGCAATCTTTATTATGCCGATACCCGGCGCAGTTCTCCCGGGATCGTGAGGAGAAAACCTGACGGCACGGAAACGAGCATCGCGCGCGGCGAGAAGTATCTTGGCGTGAGCGGCATAGCCGCCGGGCCTGACGGCTCTCTCTATATTACGGATGCCGGCCGACCCGATTCGAATGCGCTCTGCAAGATTTCGCCTGACGGAACCGTCTCGACGATCGCCGGCGTTTTGGTAGGAAAGGGCGTCGCACGCGATATTCCGCCTGCGACTGACCCCGGTTACTGCCGTGGTTTGGCTGTCGATTCAGGGGGATATGTCATCGTGGCCGCCACCGGTAGCCGCCGGGTGCTCAAGGTCAGCCCGCGAGGTGCCGTGAGCACGGTTCTGGAAACGGAGAGCCCGTGGTCACCGACGGGTGTAGCGCTCTACCGGGGTGAAATCTATGTGCTGGAATGGCGCGATTCTCCTCCCGACCAGACGGAGGTCCGCCAGGCGTGGGTTCCCCGCGTCAGGAAAATCGGACGCGACGGAAAGGTCGCGACCCTGGCGACCGTCTCGCGGTAAGCAAAACCGCCGGGAGTAGCCGGGAACAAGCGTTCTTCTCCACCAATTCCAGCCGTAGTTACCCGCCTGTGGCCGGCGCGAATGCCGGCATTAAACGACCCCCGCCCTCAGTTGTCTAAGAAGAGGTGAGAGAGATACTTCCGAGATGCTGAGATTTCTGGAAATATTGCGGATTTCGTTGGATGCCCTGCAGCGGAACAGGATGCGGTCGTTTCTCACGATGCTCGGCATCATCATCGGCGTCGGAGCCGTGATCGCCATGATCGCAATCGGATCCGGAGCCCAGGTCTCCGTCGACTCCCAGATCGGGAGCCTCGGAACGAACGTGCTCATGGTCTTCCCCGGCTCCACGACCAGGGGCGGTGTCTTCGCCGGGGCGGCCACCGGTACGACTCTCACCGAGGACGACGCGCAGGCGGTGAAGGAACAGTGCCCCGCAGTCGCGTATGTGACGCCGCTTCTTCGCCGGGGAGTACAGGTTGTCGTCGGGGACCTCAACTGGTCGACCTCGGCGCAAGGGTCGGGGGCCGATTTCTTTTCGGTCCGCGACTGGGGTTTATCGGATGGAGACCTGTTTACGGATCAGGACGTGCGGGCCGCGACAAAGGTCTGCCTCCTCGGCGCCACCGTGGTTCAGCAGTTGTTCGAAACGAGCAACCCCGTCGACCAATCCATCCGAATCCAGAATGAGCCGTTTCGCGTCCTCGGCGTTCTCAAACCGAAAGGACAGAATGCCATGGGGCAGGATCAGGACGACATCATCATCATGCCCTATACGACGCTTCAGAAACGGTTGCTCGGCCAGACCCGGGGCTGGCAGTTCCTCGTCTCCGCGGTCAGCAAAGAGCAGATCCCGGCGGCGCAACAGCAGATGACCGACCTCCTTCGCCTCCGCCACAAACTCGGTCCGCAGGACGACAACGATTTTACGATCCGGACTCAAACAGAAATCGCGGACGCGCAGTCTGCCACGACAAAGATCATGACCACGTTGCTGGCCAGCATCGCCGCCGTCTCGCTTCTTGTGGGGGGGATCGGCATCATGAACATCATGTTCGTCTCCGTCACGGAACGGACGAGGGAAATCGGAATCCGGCTGGCGATCGGGGCGAAAAAGCAGGACATCCTGATTCAGTTCCTGATGGAGGCGATCGTTCTGAGCCTTGCGGGAGGAGTGCTCGGGATCATTCTGGGCGCCACCGGGTCGGCGGTCGTCTCGAAAATTGCCGGGTGGCCGAGCCTCCTGACTCCCGGCTCGATGGCGCTGGCGGTGATCTTCTCCACGGCGGTCGGCGTCTTCTTCGGATACTATCCGGCCCGCAAGGCCGCATCGATGGATCCGATCATGGCTCTCCGCTACGAATAATCCCGCCCGGGGTTCACTTCACCAGCAATAACTTCCTCTCCTCGCGGAAGGTCGAACGCGGGACCGAGACGCTCGTCGCTTCCATCCGGCAGAGATAGACCCCGCTCGGCGATCCCGACGCGTCCCACACCGCGGAATAGGTCCCCACATTCCGGTTTCCGCTCACCAGCGTGGCAACCTTCTGTCCCTGAAGATTGAAGACGGTCAGGCTGACCGTCGCACGGTGAGGCACCGAGTATTGAATGCGCGTGGAGAGGTTGAACGGGTTGGGATAGTTCTGAAAGAGACGGAATTCCGACGGTTCGGGGATCAGGGGGAGCTCCACCGCACCCTTCAGGATCCAGTCTTCGGGATCCAACTGAAGCGTTTCGATGGCCACCGGCACGGTCCAGGAGAACGTCTGGACGGGCGCGTCGTTAAACAGAGTGACCGTCGAATCCCACCCGTGAGCGGCCATCCGGAAATCGATCGGCATGTTGAAATAGAGCGGGTTCGACGTCCCGGTAGATTGCGTGAGCGACACGCGGACGACGTGCGTGCCCGACGAATCGCGCACGTTCCATCCATAACTATAGTGGGGATAATTTTCGCCGTAAATCCATTCGTCGAAAAAGTAGCCCAGATCCCTCCCGCTCGTCTGTTCGCAGACCCGCCTCAGATCCTCCGTCGTTGCCGTGCCATATTTCAGGCCAGGGTCGTTCGCATACGCCCGGATCGAGCGGAAGAACGCGCTGTCCCCGAGCAGATGCCTCAGCATGTGGAGGGTCGCGGCCCCCTTCGAATAGACCCTCGCAGAATTAAAGAGACGGCGCACATCGGAGGTGTCCTGAACAAACACGGACCCCTCAGCCCCTCTCGCCTGGTCCATCCGGAAGCTCATGAACGTCTTATAGCTTGCGGTTCCGTACTTGAGCTCCTCGTAGAGGGCGGTACAATACGTCGCAAACCCTTCGTTCAACCACAAGTGCGACCAGCTCCGGCAGGTGATCATGTCTCCGAACCACTGATGCGCCAGTTCATGGATGACCGTTTCTTCATCGAAGCCGGTCAGGGAGGTCATCGTCTGGTGCTCCATTCCCCCTCCGGCGAATTGCGAGTGGCCGTATTTCTCGTTCACGAACGGATAGAGACCGAAGAGTCCGGAGAAGATCCTCAGCCCGTCGACGGCGTTGGGAAGAAGGCTCTCGGCGGAAGAGAGACTCTCGGGGAGAACATAATTCAGCACTTCCAGCGATTCGGAGGGGGAATATCTGAACCAGTTCGAGAAGTGCGCGAAGTTTGTGACCGCAATCGACACAAGATAGGTGGCGATCGCGTACCCTTCGTGCCATCGCGTGGTGCTCGTGCCGTCGGAATTATCCTGGATGGAGAGAAGCCTCCCGTTCGATCCCACGCTGAACGAGGAATCACAGGTGACCGAAATATCGACCGAGTCGGCCTTGTCGCCGGGCTGATCTTTGCAGGGCCACCAATCCCGCGCCCCGTATGGTTCGCTCAAGGACCATACCCACGGAGTCCCCGCATGCGAGGTGAAGACAAAACTTCCCAGGCCCGACGACTGCGGGGTGCCCCGGTAGTAGACTTCCACGGTGATGATATCGTCGATTTGAAATCCCGAATCGAGCGAAACGGTGAAGGCGGAGGGTTGTTGCGCAAAACCCGCCCGGGCTCCCCCCACTCTCGCCGAATCTATCTGCATGTTGGCCGCGAGATCGAAGACCAGGAACCGGGGGGAGATCTCGCCGCAGATTCCCCGGATCGTCACCTTCCCCTCGACGAACGAAGGAGCGGTGTTCAGGCGGAGATTCAGATCATAGTAGGTCACGTCGAACCAATCGCTCGCGAGGCTCGTTCCGGTCCGGGATTTCCCGGTATGCTGACGGAATTCGGCGGCGGAGGGATCGGGTCCATGGTGCGGGATCCGGACGGATTGCTGCCGGGCCGGCGCGATCGAAGCCATGACGGAGAGGGCGAGCATCCCGGCAAGCGTGCGGAAGAGAAATTTAAACACCACGAAGTTTACGAAATAGTTGGGTGAGAATCGAATGAATCCCGGCGTTCGTACCCCGGGCCTCGTCGTCTTTCTCCCCAGCTCGTCATGCTGACATGCTCCTGGTCAGCATCTTTCAACGCTTTTAGAAAGATCCCGGCCAAAAACATGCCGGGATGACGAGATAAGATGAAAGCGCGGCACTCACCGATATTTTACATTCTTGCGGGAATAGAGTATATTTCCAGGAGTCAGTCTACCCCGCAACCCCTCAAATCCATCGACAGGAGATACACCGTGCCCAAATGCCCGACCGTGTTACGCGCAATCTGGCCGATACTGTGCGCGTCGCTTCTATTCACTTCTGACTCCTTCACTCAGAGCTCAGTCAAACCGCTCGACCCCACCAACTTCGACACGTCCGTAAAGCCGGCGGACGATTTCTTCCGTTATGCAAACGGCGGCTGGATGGCCCGGAACAGTATTCCTGCGGACCAGCCCCTGTGGGGGAGCTTTAGCGAACTTCAGGACCAAAATTATGCCGTCCTGCGCGGCATTCTGGAGCAAGCCGCGAATGACAAGTCCGCCGCGGATGGCAGCCCGAAACAGATGATCGGGGATTTTTACGCCAGCGGCATGGACTCCGCCGCTATCGAAGCACAGGGGACAAAATCCCTCGCAGAGGAGTTTGACCGAATCAACTCTCTCACCGATGGCGGAGCGCTCCAGTCCGAGATTGCGCACCTGCAGACGGTCGGTATCGGCGCCCCCTTCGCCTTCTTCGCAAACCAGGACGCTAAAAAAAGCACGGACGTGGTCGCCCATCTCTCGCAATCCGGTTTGGGGCTTCCCGACAGGGATTATTATACGAAGGAGGATGAACATTCGAAGAAACTGAGGGACCAGTATGTCGACCACGTCAGGAAGATGTTCGTCCTTCTGGGCGACGACGGCGCGACCGCGGCAGGCGAAGCGGCGACGGTCATGCAGATCGAAACGGATCTCGCGAAGGCTTCGATGACGCGGGTCGAACGGCGTGACCCGAACGCGACCTACCACAAGATGACTCTCGAGGGGCTCTCCGCCCTGGCCCCCGACCTCGCCTGGAAGGCGTATTTTACGAACGTCGGCCTCCCCGAACCCGGCACTATCATCGTGGGGATGCCCGAATTCATGAAAAAGGTCGACACCCTCTTCTCCGCGGTGCCCATCGACAAATGGAAGGTGTACCTCCGCTGGCATCTCATCAACAGCACGGCAGATTATCTCAACGCCGCGATCGTCGACGAGGATTTCCAGTTCGGAGGGGCCGTTCTCACCGGTGTGACGGAGATGCGACCGCGCTGGAAGCGGATTCTTGAAGCGACGAACCGCGCGCTCGGCGACGACCTGGGCCAGCTCTATGTCGCGAAGACGTTCACCCCTGAAGCGAAAGCCCGCGCGAGGGAAATGGTCATGAACCTGAAAGCGGCCCTCCACAACAGGATTTCAAAGCTCGAATGGATGGGCGACTCGACAAAAGAGCAGGCGTTCAAGAAGCTCGACGCCTTCGGGATCAAGATCGGCTACCCGGACACCTGGCGGGATTATTCGGCCCTGAAAATCAGACGCGGTCCGTACGTCCAGAACGTCCTGGCCGCGCGAAGGTTCGAGTTCAACCGGAACCTTCAGAAAATCGGGAAGCCCGTAGACAAGACCGAATGGAGAATGACTCCGCCGACGGTCAACGCATCGTATAATTCGAGCATGAACGACATCACGTTCCCCGCCGGAATCCTGCAGCCCCCCTTCTACGACCCGAAGGCGGACGACGCTGTCAACTACGGCGGGATGGGGGCGGTCATCGGCCATGAGATGACCCACGGATTCGACGACCAGGGAAGAAAATTCGACGCCGCGGGAAATCTCACCGACTGGTGGAAGCCGGGCGACGCGGAGAATTTTGTTTCCAGGGCTTCGATGGTGGAGAAACAATTCAGCGGTTTCACGATGCTCGACACGCTGCATGTGAACGGGAAGCTGACTCTCGGTGAGAATATCGCCGATCTGGGCGGGCTGAAGATCGCCTATGACGCGTTCGAGAAGACTCTGGAGGGAAAGCCCCGGCCGGAAAAGATCGACGGGCTGACGCCGGAGCAGCGCTTCTTCCTCGCCTGGGCGCAGATCTGGCGGGTCAATATCCGGCCGGAAGCCGCGCGGTTGCGCCTGAACACCGATTCCCACGCCCCCGGACGGTTCCGCTGCAACGGCCCGCTCTCCAACATGAAGGAGTTTCTCGAAGCTTTCGACGTCTCCGACGGGAGCCCGATGGCGAGGCCTGTTGATATGCGCGCCCGCATCTGGTAGGGAGATCCTTCGGTCGCCTGGCTTCCCCGGGACGACAACGTTATGAGCCTGGAAAACGTTCGGAAAGAAATCAACTCCATCGACGAGCAAATTCTTGAGTTGCTCGGCAGGCGCCGCGGCCTGGCCCGCGAGATCGTCAAGGTCAAGGATGAGCACAAGGGTCCCATCCGGGATACGGGGAGGGAGGAAGAGCTCCTCGCGCGTCTCATCAAACGAGGACGCGAGCTTGGACTCGACGCGCACCTGATCACCAGGATCTTTCACGAGATCATCTCCGACTCGATCCGGTCCCAGCAGAACATCCTCCAGAAGAGCCTCAACCCCGAACGGGACGGGTCGAGGCGCATCGCATACCAGGGCGTCGAGGGGGCTTATAGCCAGCTCGCCGCGAAGAAGTTCTTTACGGAGTCTCTTGACAAGACTTCATTTACCGGATACTCCTCCTTCGCCGAAGTCGTCGAGGCGGTCGAGGAGGGATTCGCCGATTTCGGTATGCTTCCGGTCGAAAACACCACGGCGGGGAGCATCAACGAAGTGTACGATCTCCTCTCCCGGACGAAACTGAGCATCATCGGGGAAGAGGTCTACCGCGTCGACCATTGCCTTGTGGGGCTCGGGGAGGTGCCGCTGTCGTCACTCCGCAGAATCTATTCACACCCCCAGGCGCTCGCACAGTGCGGGAGATTCCTCTCCCGGCTGCCCAATTGCGCCACGGAGGAATTCACCGATACTGCGATGGCCGTTCAGCTGGTCAAGGAAGAGGGCGACCCGGCTCAGGCTGCGATTGCAAGCGCGGAAGCGGCAAAACTCTACGGAGTCGGCATTCTCGCGCGGGGGATTGCGGATCATCCGAACAATTTCACCCGCTTCCTTGTCGTCTCCCCGGCGCCGATCCAGGTGGATGCCCGGGTCGCGAGCAAGACTTCCATTATCATGGCGACGCTCCACCAGGAGGGGGCTCTTTTGCGGGCGCTCGACGTGCTTCACCGGGCCCGCATCAGCCTGACGAAACTCGAATCGCGCCCCAAGCCGGGATCACCGCTCGAATATCTCTTCTATATCGACTTTGAAGGGAGCACCTCGGAGGACCGGGTCGGCAAGGCGCTGGATGAGCTTCGCGGAGCGACGAGCTACCTGAAGATCCTCGGAAGTTATCCGAGCGATTTTCGGATCTGAAACCGGGGACAAATCGAATCAAATGATTGAGGTTCCCTCACCAGGACAATAGCGAAAAGGGTTCTCCATGTCTCGAAAACTGGCAATCGTTCTTTGCATCTCCCTCTGCTCGCTCCTGACGCTTCCCTCGTGCCACAGCCAGGATCTGACGCCAAGGGAGGGATTCATCGACGTACCCGGAGGACGCGTGTGGTACCGGATCGCGGGGACGGGGAATCGCACACCTTTACTCTTGCTTCACGGAGGCCCCGGCGCACCAAGCTACTTCCTCAAGCCTCTTGCGGCCCTCGGGGATGACCGGCCGGTGATCTTTTACGACCAGCTCGGATGCGGCCATTCGGATCGCCCCACCGACACGACCCTCTGGACGATTGACCGGTTTATCGAGGAGCTTAAAACCGTTCGCGAGGCGCTGGGGTTGAAAGAGGTCCACATCTTCGGGACTTCGTGGGGGACGATGCTGGCAGTCGACTATATGTTGACGCACCCGGCGGGCGTCCGGAGCCTGATTCTCGCGAGTCCCGCGCTCAGCATTCCTCGATGGGTTCATGACGCCGACAGCCTGAAAACGACCCTTCCCGATTCGACCCGATCCGCCATTTCGCGCCACGAAGCCGATGGGACCTACGATTCGCCGGAGTACCAATCGGCGATGATGGAATACTACCATCGCTACGTCTCCCGGACAAACCCCTGGACCGCGGATATCGAAAGTACCCTGGCCGGGCTGGGGCAATCGGTGTACATGACGATGTGCGGCCCGAGCGAGTTTACGGTAACGGGGTCGCTGAAGGATTATGACAGGACCGGCCGCCTGCACGAAATAACCACGCCGACTCTTTTCACGGCGGGCCGGTACGATGAGGCGATTCCTTCCACGGTACAATATTATCAAAGTCTTATGCCCGGATCCAGACTCGAGATCTTCGAGAATAGCGCTCATTTGACCATGCAGGACGAGCCGGAGAGATATGTCCAGGTGGTGCGCGATTTTCTCCGCGAGATTGACGGCCGTTAAAGGGACCGGAACGTTTACAGGGAAGGCGTCGTTGTGGCAGGGAGACAGATAGCCCTCATACGGGGGATCAATGTCGGGAAAGCGAAGCGCGTCGCGATGGCGGACCTGCGGGCGGTCTGCGAGAATCTTGGGTACAAGGAGGTGCGCACATTGCTTAATAGCGGGAATATCGTCTTCAATTCTCCGCGCACAACTCCGGCCAAATCCGCCGTCGAAATCGAACAAGCCCTTTCCAAACGCCTGGGCGTTTCCGCCAGAGTGATGGTTCTGGGCGCGAAGGAACTTGCCGGAGCGGTTGAGGAAAACCCTCTCGGCAAAGTCGCCGACAACCCGTCGCGGCTCCTGGTCACGTTTCTCATGAATCCCGCCGACCGGAAACTTCTGTTGCCGCTGACAAAACGGCAATGGAAACCCGAAGCATTCGCGGTCGGATCGCGAGCGGCATATGTTTGGTGCCCGGAGGGGATGCTCAAGAGCCCCCTGGCCGAAGCTGTCGGCCGGACGTTGGGAGACGCCGGGACCACGCGCAACTGGGCGACGGTGCTCAAACTTCACGCGCTCGCCGGAGCAGCGGAATAGTAATCGACAATCCATAAAGATGCGATTCGTCATCCCGATTGCATTCTGTTTGACCCTCACGGGGTCTCTCGCTTCAGGCGGGACCGCGCCACGGCGAGCGATCCCATCGAAGCCTGCCGCAGATCGAACCCCATCCACTTCTTTTCCGGCGGCAATCACGCTTGAGGCGGATAGCGTCACTTCCAGGTCCGCGCGGCTTCGGGCGTTATGCAGCCCCCATGGTACAGCCGCAACTGCTTTCTTCGAATGGGGGAGATCGCTCGAGCCGGATACAGGCTCGGTTGGCACCGACCCGCAGACATTCGACCATGATACCGGCGACGTGGTCATGTCGGAAACCGTCGGACCGCTCATGCCCGGCCAGACCTATGACTTCCGGATCTGGATTTCGGCCGGCCCCTCATACAGCCAATGGGCCCACGGCGAAATACGAAGCTTCACCACCGCTTCCGACACCACCGCCCTCTGGCTGGCGATCCCTTTGAGAGTCACCGCGGAGGGAGCCCCGGGGGCCACCATCCGGTTCGGTGTGCACTCGTACGCCACCCCTTGCGTCGATCCCGGTCTCGGCGAGTTGCCGCTCCCACCCCGCCCTCCTGAAGGCTCGATGGAAACAAGATTCCTCGGCCGGTGCCTGGGTCTCGGTTCGTATGTCGATTTGCGCCCCTACGACGCTCCGGCGCAGATCGACACCTATCATGTCAATTTCCTTGCGGGGGGAGCCGGATACCCCGTGACGGTCTCGTGGCCTGACCTCGACAGCCTCTACACCGGGTCTGTCAAGTTGCAAACCGTCGACGAGACGATCGAGATGAGAGGTTCCACCTCCTATGTCATTTCAAATCCGGAAATAGAGGACATTCGCATCATCGCGGCCGGTCCCCGGCCGAAGCGATTGTGCCCGTCTGTCGCGGTCGACACCGTCTCGGCTCTCGCGTCGGGAAATGCGCGGCTGACAGCCACCGTTTACCCTCACGGCCTTCCCACAACCGGGTGGTTTGAATGGGGGACGACCGACAGGTACGGGAACCGGACCGCTCCGCAGGAATTGGGCGATTCGGTCGGCCCCGTCATGCTCGCGGCCGACATCTCGGGACTTGCGGGTCATTCTCTCTATCACTACCGGGTTGTCGCGGAGAACACGGCCGCCACGGTCGCCGGCGATGACCGGTCATTCTCGATTCCGGGCGTATCGGACAAAGAGCTGCCGCATGCATTCGCGCTCCATCAGAATTACCCGAACCCCTTCAATCCGACGACGCAGATCCGTTACGATCTCCCGGTGGATGCGACCGTTGTCATCAGAATCTTCGATCTGCCGGGGCGACAGCTCCAGACTCTCGTCTCCGGTCCGCAGAGCGCCGGCTTCCACTCGGTCCCTTTTGACGCACGCGATCTGCCGTCAGGAATCTATCTCTACCGGATCACCGCGGGCAGCTTCACAGACACCAGGAAGGCTGTTGTGATCCGGTGATTGACATTTCCGGCCAATTTCCGTAAACTACATCACGCAAGCCTGGCGGGGGCCTCCGCATTTTTTCCCTTAAGGATTTCTGCACATGATCGGTCAAACTATATCGCATTATAAGATTCTCGACAAGCTCGGCGAGGGCGGAATGGGCGTGGTGTACAAAGCCCAGGACCTGAAACTCGACCGTGCGGTCGCAATAAAGTTCCTCCCCGCTCATCTCTCCGGTTCCGAGCTGAACAAAGAGCGCTTCCTGCAGGAAGCCAAAGCCGCGGCGGCGCTCAATCATCCGAATATTCTCGGGATCTACGAGATCAACGAAGAGAACGGAAATCTCTACTTCGTCATGGAGTATGTCGAGGGAAAGACGCTCAAGCAGCATATCACCGGCCTGAAAACAGGGACGGGAATTCCGGTGAACCAGGGGCTCGAATGGACCGCACAGATTGCGCAGGGGTTGAAGTCGGCCCACGAAAAGAGCATCGTCCACCGCGATATCAAGCCGGAGAACATCATGCTTACGCGGGACGGAACCTTGAAAATCATGGATTTCGGCATCGCCAAGCTCAAGAGCAGCTCCGGTCTGACGAAAACCGGCACCTCCCTGGGAACTCTCTCCTACATGTCACCTGAACAGGCGCAGGGAATGGCTGCAGATCAGCGTTCCGACCTCTGGTCGCTCGGCGTCGTGCTCTACGAGATCCTCACCGCCGATTTGCCGTTCAAGGCCGAGCACGAGGCGGGCCTCCTCTACCTGATCGTCAACGAGAACCCGCCCGTCCCGAGCCTCATGGACCGCAAGATTCCGCATCAGATCGACACCTTGATCAATAAGATGCTGGCCAAGGAACGAGGGCAGCGGTACCAGAGCGCCGATGAAGTGCTCACCGCCCTTCAGGACGCCCGGCGGGCGATCGAGAATACCGCCTCTCAGGCTCCGACAAAGGCGATCGCCGTCCTCCCGTTCGGCAATATCAGTCCGGATAAGGAAAGCGACTACTTCAGCGACGGGCTCACCGAAGAACTGATCATCAATCTCTCCCGGCTCAAAGATATCCGTGTCGTCCCGCGCACTACCTCCATGCAATATAAAGGGACAACCAAGGAAGTAAAGGCGATCGGGAGGGAGCTCGGCACACGCTACATCCTGGCCGGAAGCGTCCGGAAGTTCCAGGACAATCTTCGCATCGCGGTGGAGCTGGTCGATGTCGAGGCCGACGCGCAGCTCTGGGCCGAGACCTACAAGGGAAAGCTCGAGGACGTCTTCGATATCCAGGAGAAGGTCTCGAAGCAAATCGTCGACGCGCTGATGGTGAAGCTTACCCCCAAGGAGCAGGTGGTCCTCTCGAAACGCCCGACGCTCAATCCCCAGGCGTTCGACTGCAACCTGAGAGCGCGCGACTCCCTCTACCGCTTTACCAAGAACAGCATTCAAACGGCCATCGAACTCTTTCGCAAGGCGATCGAATATGACGGGCGGTATGCGGACGCTTATGCGGGACTGAGCGAAGCTTGCGCACACTTCTACCAGCAATTTGAACGGAAAGATACCTGGCTTGATCAGGCGGTCGAGGCCGGACTGAAGGCCCTCATGTATGACCCGTCCCTGTCGGAGGCGTATTCCGCGCTCGGACTGGTCTACCTTTACAAGAAATCCACTGACGAAGCGGTGGAATCGAGCCGGAAGGCGATCGAGCTGAACCCGGCGAACCATGCCGCGTACTGGATACTCGGCCGCACCTACCTCACGATGGACCGCGCGCGCGAAGCCGCCGACCTCTTCAGGAAAGTCATCGAGCTCAACCCTGACTTTTATGCTGCGTATGGCGACCTGATTCTCTCCCTGGACCAACTGGGCGAACAAGAGCAGATCAAGAAGGCCCTCGCGGCAGCGACTGAGATGTTCCCCCGGTACCTCTCCCTTCATCCTGACGATGCGCGCGGGCACATCTTCTTTGCCATTACACTGGTTCGATCTGGAAGGATTGAAGAAGGGAAGGCAAGGGCAAGCAGAGCCATAGAATTAAGCCCCAATGACCCCCTGATGTTCTACAACGCCGCCTGCTTTTACTCCACCGTGGGCGACAAAGCGCTCGCATTGGAGTCCCTCAGGAACGCCCTCGACTCCGGATACGAATTCTACGAATGGATCAAGCGGGATCCCGATCTCGATTCGATCCGCAATGAGCCGGAGTATCTAAGATTGATGGACGGTAAATAAGCTGTACTTTATTTGATACGGCTTGTTGGTTTGAACCCAATTTTGCTGAACCATTGGGACCCCCTCCGTTGGTTAACCTTTGGATTTCACCCAAATTTGTGCTTTCTTTAAGATAACCCGCCTCCGAAGGGTGGCACTATTATTGTGGATTAATCTTCCAAATGGGTGACCGTTCTTTTGCACCAATAAACCCGATGCGACACGTATTCATCAAAACCTCATTTTGCCTTCTTCTTCTCGCTCTGCTCCCCTCGACCCGGGCAAGGGCGCAGGAATCGTATGCCTATGACTGGGAACTCTCCCAACTGAGGGGTACCTGGGAATACCGCACGTTCCGCGACAAGTGGAGCCTCGAGTTCGAATGCGATCACAAGATGTTCTTCGACCGCGAGCCCGCGGACTACTCGCTCGTCCCCGGAGCGATTCGCATCCAGGACGGCAACGGATCTACCGACTACCCTTATACAATCTCCGCCGAAGGACTCACGCTGACGCTTCCCGACGGCTCCCAGCGGATCTACAAGAACACCGATCCCGGAGAAGCGGAGAAGGGCGTGTTCGGAACGATGTACGGGCCAAAAAATGGTTCATCTCCCCGGGAGAACATTTCGTTCGATGGGGACCACCTGTTCGTCTACCATTCGCTCCAGAACGGGGGAAGCGCCGGACAGGCCGATGCAAACGGGAACAGCGGCCTTTTGGAAACAAGGGGCGTCTACAGGGTGGAAGGGGATGTCGTTGTCCTGGCGTTCTATGACAGCACAACCATCGAAGCAAAAGCTCACTTTCGCGATGAGGATGGATCCATTAAAAGCATTCTGATCGGCGATCGTTTGTTCGCGAACGAAGAGCCGGTTGCATCATCATCTTCCGTTTCTCCAGTACAAAACCCGGGCGCGTACTCGTCGCCTCCCCCGGACATCCTCGTGCCTGTCTATGTCCCGCAGGCGCCGCCTGCTTACTCGATATCAACGCGGCCTGCCGCCCAGCCGGCAGCGACGCCCGCAAAGACAGACAGGGGCGCCGGTAAACCGAAGGAGACGCAGCGCGAATTCGGCACCTCCCGCGGTAAGAGTGACGGCAGGTAAAACCACCACGTTGAATTTCCCCATGAACGACACCATGAAGTCCGCGGCACTCGCCGCACTGTGCGTTTTTCTTTCCTCCTGCGAGACCCCCAAACGTGAGCAGGCGGCTCTTCAGACTCATAAAGACAGCCTGAGCTATGCGATCGGACTCGACATCGGAAGAAATCTGAGGCGGCAGGCGATCGAGATCGATCCGGCGATTCTCGCCCGCGGGATGAAAGACATGTACGACAGCTCGGGGATGCTCATGACGGATTCCGTCAACCGGTCCGTCACCGCCGAGTTCAGAAAACGGGCGCGGGCCAGGCATGCCGAGGAGGTGCGGCTCGAAGCGGAGAAAAACATGAGGGAGGGCGAGGCGTTCCTTGCTGCGAACAAGAAAAAAGAGGGTGTCGTCGAATTGCCGAGCGGACTGCAGTATAAAGTCGTGAAAACGGGAACGGGGAAGAAACCAAAATCCGGACAGACGGTCACAGTCAGGTTTCGGGGGACGCTGCTCGACGGCACGGAATTCGATAACTCCGACAAGAACCCCGAACCGTCCACGTATTCGGTCGATGCGGTCATCAAAGGCTGGATGGAAGCGCTCCGGTTGATGCCTGCCGGGTCAAAGTGGGTGCTTTACATCCCCCCCTCCCTTGCCTTCGGCGAGCGTGGGGCGGGTCAGACCATCCCTCCCGCCGCCACGGTCATCTTCGAGCTGGAGCTCCTCCAAGTTAAGTAGCGGTACCCGAGCCTGTCCTACCTCTTCGCTCGTCATGCTGACATGCTCCTGGTCAGCATCTTTCAACTCTTTTATAAAGATCCCGACCTAAAACATGTCGGGATGACGAGATAAAATCAACTTGGCGCTCTGCCGGCGGATGCCTTCCTTTTGAATTGCCACCCATTTTTCCCTCTCGTTCCGCCGCTCTGCGGCGGAATGCATACCGGGACGCTCTGCGTCCCGACCCCGTTGCGGCGCAGAGCGCCGCACACTGCGTTCCCACGCAGAGCGTGGGAACGAGTTGCACGCCCTCCTTTTGAATTGCCCCCGAATTTTTCTACATTTTCCGACGCATGATCGGACAAACGATATCCCGTCCTGAGCGAAGCGAAGGATCTCAGAGATTCTTCGTCGCTACGCTCCTCAGAATGACAAATGGAACGCCCATTTCAGGATCCACATAGGCAATGATCGGCCAGACGATTTCCCACTATAAGATATTAGAGAAGCTGGGCGAAGGAGGCATGGGCGTGGTGTACAAGGCCCTCGACACCAAGCTCAACCGCGCAGTGGCGCTCAAATTTCTTCCCCGCAGGCTGACGGCGGACAATACCGAAAAGCTGCGATTCGCGCAGGAAGCCCAACTCGCCGCAACGTTGAACCACCCGAACATCTGCACGATCTACGATATAGCCGAACACGACGGCGAAATGTTTATCGCAATGGAGCTGGTCGACGGGCAAACCTTGCGGGAGAAAAAGGGGGCCATCAGCTTCAAGCAGGCGATCGACATCGGCATCCAGATCGCCGACGGCCTGGCGGCGGCGCACGACAAGGGGATCGTCCACCGGGACATCAAGCCGGAAAACATCATGATCCGGAAAGACGGTATCGCACAGATCATGGATTTCGGGCTGGCAAAGCTGCGCGGAAACGTCTCACGGCTGACCAAAGAGGGGAGCACTGTCGGTACGGCCGGATATATGTCCCCTGAAC
The DNA here is from genome assembly GCA_036522515.1 of Bacteroidota bacterium. Lineage (NCBI taxonomy): Bacteria > Pseudomonadati > Bacteroidota > Bacteroidota bacterium. The sequence goes on along the minus strand of DATDFQ010000055.1, from coordinate 46,057 downwards.
AGGTGCAGGGACAGGATGCCGACCACCGGTCGGACATTTTTTCCTTCGGCGTTGTCCTGTTCGAACTCTTCACCGGCCAGACACCGTTCAAGGGAGTCCATGAGACCGCCCTGGCGTACGAGATCGTGAATGTCGACGCTCCGCCGATGTCATCGGTGAAACCTGAGATTGACCCGGCTCTCGATGCGATTGTCATGGAATGCCTCGAGAAAGATCCCAACGAGCGGACACAGTCGGTTAAACAGGTTTCCATCGATCTGAAACGCTTTAAACGTGAATCGAGCCGCTCGCGAGCCAGCCGGATCACGGCTGCAATCCCGGTGAGAAAGCCTGAGCCCGGGGCTCTGCTCCCGGCACCCGATCTTCCGATCCGGCGAAATTATCTCTGGCCCGCGATAGCAGGACTTCTCACAATCGCCCTGGCCGTGGCCGGGTGGATGCTGTGGCATACGCCGCCGGTCACCCATCCCATCGCACGCTTCCGGATTACGCTGCCGAAGGATCAATCGATAAGCATCGAAACCCATACCGCGATCGCTATTTCGCCCGACGGTTCGCGTATCGCCTACGCCGCCAACGACAAACTCTACCAGAAACGGATGGAGGCTTTTGACCCGGAGCCGATCGCCGGAACGGAGGACGGATCGAGCCCTTTTTTTTCTCCCGACGGGCGGTGGGTCGCATTCTTTACCGCTTCAAAGTTGAAGAAAGTGGCGATCGCCGGGGGCGTTCCGGTCGTCCTGGCTGACGTTCAGAATAACCGCGGGGGGACCTGGACGACGGACGGAACAATCGTTTATGCTCCGGGGGGAAGAGGCGGACTGTTCCGGGTCAGGTCCGACGGGGGTGAGGCGCAACAAATCACCACTGTGGACAGCACGCAGAAAGAACGTACGCACCGCTGGCCGCAGTGCCTTCCTGACGGCAAGAACGTGCTCTTTATCGTGGGCAAGATGGAGAGTCCGGACTACTATGAGGATGCCGCAATCGCATCCGTGAACCTCGAGACCGGTCAACGAAAGATCATCATGAAGGGCGCAAGCACTGTCGCTTACCTGCCGACCGGACACCTCCTCTATTCCCATTCCGGCATCCTGTTCGCGGTTCCTTTCGATGCCGGCCGCCTCGAGGTCACCGGTATGTCGTTTCCGGTCGTCGAGAACATCGGAGGCGATCCCACGACCGGCGCCACCGACTTTTCGGTCTCGGCAAACGGAACTCTTGCCTATGTCCCGGGGCTGGCCAACATCACCAATCGGGTCCTTGCATTCATCGATCAGGCGGGCGCGGTATCGACTCTTGCGGCCCCTGTCCAGCAATACATGGAGCCCGCGTTATCGCCCGACGGCCGGCGCGTGGCTGTCGTGATCGGATCGGGAAAGGATGAGGATATCTGGGTGTTCGACATTCAGAGCGCAACGATGAGCAAGATTACCTTCGGCGGGCCAAACCGGACTCCCGTCTGGTCTCCCGACGGGAAGCGGGTCGCCTACTCGTACAATGAGGACGGCAACGCGAAACTGATCATCCGGTCGGCCGACGGCAGCGGAACGCCCGATGAGATGAAAGTCGATTATGACCGCACGTATCTGACCTGCTGGTCTCGCGACGGCTCGACGCTCATCTTCACCGGAACCAGGACCGGCGTGGGGTGGGATGTCGTCTCTTTGCGGCTCGACGGCGACCGGAAACCATCGCCTATCCTGTCGACGAAGTTTGACGAATCGGTGGGATCACTCTCTCCAGACGGCAAATGGCTTGCGTATATTTCGAACGAAAGCGGTAGATCGCAGGTGTATGTTCGGCCATTCCCCGCAGGAAGCGGTAAATGGCAGATATCGACCGAGACGGGGGAGGAGCCGCGCTGGTCGGGTGACGGAAAGACCCTTTTTTACGGGACCGCAACCGGGTTGATGGCCGCTTCGATCAACCCGACGCAAGCATTCGATATCGGGCAACGCAGAGTTGTGCTCAAAGAATTCCCGCACCTCGCGCTTGAAAGCAGCGTTTCATTTGATCTCGCGCCGGATGGCCGGCATTTTCTGGTTACGAAGGTGCAGGAGGGCAACGAGATTTTCCAGCAGATCGGGATCGTCTTGAACTGGTTCGACGAAGTCAAGGCGATCGCCGCCCAGGCGAAATAATCATCGAACGTCCCTCTCTCCCGAATGCAATTCCTCGGTGAAATCAGCGCCCTGCTAACCGCCTGCCTTTGGTCCGGCAGCTCTCTTTCGTTTGCCGCGGCGACCAAGCGGGTCGGTTCGGTCAAGGTCAACATCACACGGTTGCTGCTCGCGGCTCTCGCTCTCCTCGCGATCGTTCTGATTGCCGGGCTCGCCGCCCCGCTTTCCAACAATCAACTTGCCTACCTCGCCGTCAGCGGGGTGATCGGTTTCGCGATCGGAGACACCTTCTTGTTCATGGCATTTCAAAGACTCGGCGCCCGCATTTCGATGCTTGTCATGTCACTCGCGCCGGCTGTGGCAGCGATCCTCGCTTTCCTCATGCTGGGGGAAGGAGTCTCGACTGTCGGCGCAATCGGAATCACATTAACCATGGTTGGAATCTGCATCGTCATTCTGGAGCGCTCCGAACTTGACGGCGAGGCCCCCCGTTTCCATTTCACCTCCGCGGGGATCGCGCTGGCGCTTGTCGCTGCGGCCGGGCAGGGAAGCGGCCTGGTCTTCGCAAAGATGGCGTTCCGGGAAGGGCACGTGAACGGGGTGCTTGCAACGCTTGTTCGCGTCCTTGCGTCGCTCGTCATCCTTCTTCCGGTCACACTGATTGCAGGGAAATACAAGGCGCCGGTCGAGACGTTCCGCCGGGACAGCAAGGCGTTTGTCCTGACCGCGGCGGGAGCTCTTTTCGGCCCGGTGTTCGGCGTGATCTGCAGCCTCGTTGCGATCCAATACACCACTGTCGGCATCGCGGCGACTCTCATGGCTACGACGCCGATCCTGATGCTCCCCCTGGTCCGGATGGTCCACAAGGAACATCTTGGCTGGCGCGCATTTACCGGTTCCTTCGTCGCCGTCGCGGGCGTCGCGGTCCTGTTCCTAAGGTAACCTCCGGTCCCGCGCGCCCCGACTCCTCATGTCTAACGTCCTATCGGTTGCAGAGCTCTCCAAGTCCTACGGGGAAAACATCGCGGTCGATCACATCTCGTTCGAGGTCGGCCGGAATGAGATCGTGGGGCTCCTCGGGCCGAACGGCGCAGGGAAGACGACGACCATCAGCATGGTCCTGGGGGTTCTCGAACCCGGTTCCGGAACGATCCGTATCGGGGATCTGGACATCGAAAAGCAACGCTCCCGGGCGGTGCAGTCCGCGAACTTTGCGGCAACCTATGCGCCTCTTCCCGGCAATCTTACGGTTGCTCAGAATCTCCGGATCTTCGGAATGCTGTACGGCGTCAAGGACCTGACGGAACGGATCGAAGTGCTTCTCAGGCAGTTCGATCTTGAAAAGTTCCGCAACTTAAAAAGCGGCGTTCTTTCCTCCGGGGAGCAGACCCGGCTTTCGCTCGCAAAGGCCATGCTGAACCGGCCCCAGCTTCTTCTTCTCGACGAACCGACCGCCTCTCTCGATCCTTCCTCGGCACGCGAGATCCGGGCGAAGATCCGGGAGTTCGCAGCCGGGGGGACCGCCGGCGTGCTCTGGACTTCCCATAATATGTACGAGGTGGAGGAAGTATGCCACCGGGTGCTCTTCCTTTCGCACGGAAAGATCCTCCTCGAGGGGGATCCGAAAACCCTCCCGCGCGAGCACGGGAAGAAGACGCTTGAGGAACTCTTCATTACGGTCGCCCGCGAACCTCTCTCGCTCGAGCCCGGCCCATGACCTCTTTCAGACGCAGTTGCGCCGTCGTGCTTCGACAGTTCTACCTCCTGCGGGGAAGCCCGGCGCGGATCCTGCCGCTGTTCGCGTGGACTGCGATCGACATCATTCTCTGGGGATTCATCACGACGTATCTCAACCGGATCGCCTCTCCCGGCTTCGATTTCGTTCCCGTGCTCCTGGGGGCGATCCTGTTCTGGGATTTCTTCACCCGCGTGATGCACGGCGTCGCGACCGCGTTTCTCGAAGATGTCTGGTCGCGGAATTTCCTGAACATCTTTGCGTCGCCTCTGACGATTCCGGAGTATCTCGCGGGCCTTGTCGTCACGAGCATCGCCACGAGCCTGCTTGCCCTGCTCGTGATGCTGGCGCTGGCGACGATGGCGTTCGGCCTCCCCTTCCTTGCGTACGGGCTCTCGATTATTCCGTTCCTCCTTATCCTCTTCCTGTTCGGCGTTGCGATCGGCGTCGTGGGAATCGCCCTGGTGTTCCGGTTCGGACCCGCCTCGGAGTGGTTCGTCTGGCCCATCCCGGCCCTTCTCTCCCCGTTCGCCGGGGTCTTCTACCCCGTTTCGACACTCCCGGTCTGGATGCAGTATGTCTCCCGCCTCCTTCCGCCCTCCTATGTGTTCGAGGGCTTGCGGGCGATCGTCGCAGGCGGCCATTCGTCCGCACCGGCCATGCTTTGGGGCGGGGGACTGGCGGTTTTATACATACTCGGAGCGGGATGGTTCTTCGCGCGCATCCACAGGCATGCGGTTCGCACCGGGTTGATTGCGCGTTACAGCGCCGAGAGTGTGAACTAGATTCGGTTTGATATTCTCCAAATTATTCCTACATTTTCAGCCAATCCTCGTCTGCGTCAAGGCCTGCCCGGATGAGCCCGGGCGGCGGTCAAATCAACCAATCATTGGAGGTGTCTCATGGCTAAATTCATGATCAAAGCAAGCTATACTTCGGAGGGCATGAAAGGCCTGATGAAGGAAGGCGGATCGAGCAGGAAAAAGGTAGTCGAAAAAATGCTCGCACCCCTCGGAGGCTCGGTCGAATGTTTCTATTATGCGTTTGGCGACGCCGACGTCTATTCGGTCGTCGAACTCCCCGATGCTGTCAGCGCGGCCGCGGTCAGTTTTGCGATCAACGCCTCCGGCGCGGTTCAGACGTCGATGGTTCCTCTCCTGAGCCCGAAAGAGGTCGACGCTGCGTGCAAAAAATCAGTCGGCTACAGGGCTCCCGGGAAATAGGCCTTCGCGTGGATCCGCAGGCAAATTACCCGACATCGGGGGCGGGGGGACGACGGAATGCTGATGCAGCCGATCCTTTCGGGTGGATCGGCTTGATTTGTTTCACAGCACTCTTATCGCTTTCCGGGTGCAGGTCGGACGTGACCGGAATTCCCGCGCCTGTTTTGCTCGACCACTCCTCCCACTGGGTCGAGGTAAAGGGGGATGCGACCCAGAGCTCGCACATCCGGATCTCTCCGTCGAGTGTGCAGGTCACAACTACAATCCAATTCGATCTGCCGGCGGCCGCGATCGTTTCGATGACGATCTACGACGGGACCGGCGCGGTCGTCGCGAAGCTGCTGGATCGCGAACGACTGGGCCCGGGGACTTACGAGGTCTCGTTCGACGCCTCCTCGCTTTCGACCGGGCTCTATGCATTCACGATCGTCGCCGAGACGCTTCCCTCGGAAGGCCTCCCTGCGGCGGGCGTCCTGACCATGACACACAAAATGCTGCTGATCAAATGAAATCGGCCCTTGCCGTGTTGGTCCTGGGTCTCATCTTCGCGCCCGCAGCGCAACAGTGCCGCGCGCAGGGGGAAGCCGCATTGCCCTTTCTATTGATTCCTCCTTCGCCGCAGGGGGACGGGATGGGGGGCATCATCGGCTCGACAATTTCGGACGATCCGCTGGCGATGCTTGCCAATCCGGGCCAACTGGGATTGGCCAGTCTCGATCATTACTTTTCGGTCAGTTATTTTCCCCCGCAACTTCATGGCTTCCTGCATTGCACGCGACGGACCTCAACTACCGTTCGAGCGCGTTGAGCGCCGGATTGAAGCTGAACCGTTTTTTTTCGCTTCCCTTCGAATTGACCGCCGGCGTTGGCTATTCGAACGTCACCCTGAACCTCGGAACGTTTGGGATCTCGGTCGACGATCCGACGGTTTTGAATTATTTTAGCGCAGAGGAACATTCCAACAATCTGAGCTTCGGAATCGGGGTCGATTATTATCTCAGGCTCGGTTTAGGATACACGCTCAAAATGGCGCAGTCGAATCTTGCACCCTTCGATGTGCAGCGACAAGGCCGGGAGGGTGTTGCCGAAGCGACCACCTACGACATCGGCATGATCGGGCAACTCCCCGTCATAGGGGTCCTCGATCGGATCACCGGTGACTTGATTTCACTCTCCGGACTCGCGGAGCCCCTACTCGATATTTCGTTCGGCTACGCACGCTCCAACCTCGGCGACGATTTCGTCCCCTACATCGACCCGGGTCAGGCGGATCCTTTGCCCCGGACTGCCAGGCTCGGTTTGAGCTACAAAGCGGGCGTCACAAGGCGGGGACCGGCGGCAAACTGGGAACTGTTTTCATTCACGCTCGCCCGGGAAGCGGAGGATCTCCTTGTCGAGCGCTTCCCTGCCCCGACCGATAGCTTCGGTAACGCAATCGCCTCGCCCCCGCCCCCTCAGTACGTCGATGGAAACGGCGCGATTCAATTCGTGAAGAACGTCGTCCTCGGAGAGGGGAACGGGCGCGTGACTCTCCGCAAGGGGTGGCAGCTGAACTTTGGCGAATTGTTTTTTCTGCGCGGCGGTTCGGTGACGGGAAGGGGGGTTGAGTATACGACAAGCGGCTTCGGGGTGCACCTGGGAGGGGTGTTGAAACTTCTGGATAACCTGAGCCCCGCTTTTTCCTCCACTCCCTTTATGGGGTTCGTCGTGTCGCACGTCGACATCCGTTACGACCACGCGTCGAGCGACTATAACGACCCGTACAATCCGAATAACGGGGTTACCTTCAACGCGCTCAGCGTGGTGGTGAAGTAAATCCCCGGACCCGAGAGAGCAGAGCTCCTGAGATATGAGTGATCTGATCAAAGCTGCGCTGCTCGGGATCGTCGAGGGGATCACCGAATTCCTTCCGGTCTCCTCGACAGGCCATCTCATCCTCTTTAACCAGTTCATCACTTTCGAGCCTGAGTTCACGAAGAAGTTCGACGTGGTCATCCAGCTCGGAGCGATTCTGGCGGTGGCGGTCCTCTACAGGAAGCGGTTGTTCCCTCCCGCGGGCGGAGTGACCCCCTTCCTCAAAAGCGACGCCTTCGGGCTCTGGAAGAAGACGATTGCCGGCGTTCTTCCCGCGCTCATCGCCGGCGCCCTGTTGCACAAACAAATTGAAGCCGCGCTCTTCAATCCCCTGGTGGTTTCGATCGCGCTCGCCGGCGGAGGAATCGCGTTGATCATCCTGGAAGGTTCCGCGAGGCGCGAGCGGATCGACTCGGTATCGCTCCTCGATTACAAAACGGCCTTCCTCATAGGCCTCATTCAGTGCCTGGCGATGATCCCCGGAACATCGAGGTCGGCGGCGACGATCATCGGCGCGATGCTCCTGGGGTGCAGCAGGATCGTGGCGGTCGAGTTCTCATTTTTCCTCGCCATCCCGACGATGGTGGCTGCCTCGGGCTACTCCTTGCTCAAGATGGGGCTCTCGATGACAGAAACTGAGATGGGGGTTCTTGCGGTGGGGTTCATCGTCTCCTTCATCGTTGCCTGGGTCGTGGTGAAGGCGTTTATCGGCTACGTGAGCAGGAGGGATTTCAAGCCGTTCGGCTATTATAGAATCGTCCTGGCGGGCATCGTGTTGACCTACTTCTACCTCATCCGGTAGGCGGCAACATCATTCCGCAAGAAGCTCAAACTTCGTTTCCTCCCTATCCACTGAGTTCGGCCCCACGAAGACCGTAAACACGCCCGGTTCGGTGACGAGTTTCATCCCGGCGTCGTAGAACGCAAGATCCCCCGCGGTGAGAGCGAAATGCACGACTCTCGATTCGTTCGGAGCAAGATGAATCCTCCGGAACCCTTTCAGCTCCTCGACCGGCCGCGTGACGCTTGCCACCTCGTCGTGGATGTAAAGCTGCACGATCTCATCGCCTTCGACTTTCCCGGTGTTTTCCACCCGTACGCTCACCCTGACGGTGTCGCTCATCGAAACGCGCTTTTTCTCGACCCGCAGATCGCTGTACCGGTACCGGGTATAACTCAGGCCGAACCCGAACGGAAACTGCGGCGAGTTCTTCAGATCGATGTATTTTGATGTGTAGTGGTCTTCCGTGCTCTCAGGCCGTCCGGTGCGTTTGTGGTTATAATAGAGCGGGACCTGCCCGACGCTCCGGGGAAATGAGACCGGCAGCTTACCGCCCGGGTTCACGTCGCCGAAGAGAATGCCGGCGATCGCATTGCCGGCTTGAATCCCGGGGTACCATGCCTCGAGGATCGCCGGCACATGATCGGCTTCCCAGGGAATCGCCAGCGGACGGCCGTTCATGAGGACCAGCACAACCGGTTTACCCGTCGAGATTATCCTCTCGATCAACTCACGCTGGACTCCCGGGAGCCCGATTCCGGACCGGCTCGCCGCTTCGCCGCTCATCGAACGGTCTTCTCCCGCGACGAGCACGACGGCGTCGGACTGTATCGCAGCCGAAACCGCATTCGCAAAGCGGCTCGTATCATACGACTCGATGTCGCATCCCTTTTCGACAACGATCCTCGTCTGCAGGCCTGCGTGAATCCCGATTCCGGTCAGCACGGTCACCACATCCGCGCTCTTGCCGGCTCCGGCCCACGGACCGAGCATGTTTGCGCTGTCGGCGGCGAGCGGACCGATGAGGGCAAGCGTTCCGATATCCTTGCGCAAGGGGAGGAGGTTCTTTTCGTTTTTCAGAAGGACGATCGATTCCTCGGCGAGCTTCCTGGCCGCCTCGAGATGGCGCGGGGCAAGGATCACTTTCTGATCGAGGCCGGGAGTGCAGTTCCGGTAGGGATTCTTGAAGAGACCGAGACGAAACTTCGTCCGCAACACGCGCCGCACGGATTCATCGACGACCAATTGTGAGAGCTTCCCCGCCCGGACCATTTCAGGCAGGTCGTTCACGTAGATCGAGCTCACCATATCCATGTCAACCCCGGCGGTCATCGCCTTGATCCCCGCCTCAGGCCTGTTCCCCGCGATGCCATGCTTTTGCAATTCTTCGATTGCGGTCCAGTCGCTCACCACGAACCCGTCGAATCCCCACTCCTTTCGCAACACCGCGGTCAGGAGCCACGGATTCGCCGAGCTTGGGACTCCGGAGACATCGTTAAACGCGCTCATGAGCGAGCCCACACCGGCGTTGACGGCGGCATGAAAAGGGGCAAGGTAAATCTCGCGGATGGTCCGCTCGGAGAAATCGACGGTGTTATAGTCGCGTCCCCCCTCCGCACCCCCGTAGGCGGCGAAATGCTTCGCGCACGCGAGGAGCGCGCTTGAATCCTCGAGCCCGGCCGATTGAAATCCGCGCACGCGCGCTGCCGCGATCGCCGATCCGAGATACGGGTCTTCGCCCGCGCCCTCCGCAATTCTCCCCCACCTCGGATCGCGCGCAATGTCCACCATCGGGGCGAACGTCCAGTTGATGCCTGAGGAGGCAGCTTCGGTGGCGGCGATCCGCTCGGCACGCTCGATCAGTTCCGGATCCCAGCTCGCGGCTTGCGCAAGCGGAATCGGGAAGACGGTTCGAAACCCATGGATGACATCCAAACCGAAGATGAGCGGAATGTGCAGCCGGGTTTCCTCCACGGCGATCTTCTGCATCCCCTTCGTCTCCGCCGCGCCCACCACATTCAGAAACGAACCGATGCCCCCGCCCCGCATGAGCTTCAGTTGTTTCTCATCGAGGAACGGCTTTTTCTCTTTGTCGTTCCAGTTCGCCACGATCTGGTTGAGTTGTCCCAGTTTTTCCCCGAGCGTCATGACCGACAGAAGGGAATCGATCTTCCGCTCGACCTCCGGATCGGCGGCGCGGCGCGAGCCGGGCTCGCCCCCGGGCGCACGCAGTGCAGGGACGAGGAAAAGAAACGCAGTGCACCATCGCACGGTTTTCAAAATCCGGTTAATCATCCTGGGCCGCATAGGAGAGAAGGTTTAAGAGATACTGCTGAAGAACCGGATCCGGCCGGCGGGAGTAGAGCGACTCGTTCCCGGCCGATTCCGCCAGCCTCCCGCGCAGTTGAAGCCGGGAAACAAGGACCCGGCCCCTGCCGGAGCGCAGTTCAAACACCGCCGCATGCTTCAACTGCATGCCGCAGCGCGCGTGAATTGTGACGGGGAGATTCGCCGAAACATGATGTTCCGAAACCACCTCCCCGCCGTATCCCCCGTTGAACATCTGCAGGTGTTCCCTGGAAATTCCGCTCCAGAGCGGGTGGGCATGGTTTTCCGCGAACACGTAGGAATCGTATCCGCCTTTGTCCATATCGTTTCTCGGCTCGATCGTCAGGTCAATCCCGCCCGGAATCTGCTGCACTTCCTTCGAAGTCACGCCGAACTCCGGCTCGATGAGGATGAGCGTCCCCCCCGATTCCAGAAAACCGGAGATCTCTTCGGCGCCGGATTGAACGTATGCGTCACTCATGGACCCTTCCGACACGACCAGCGTGCGTGTCTTGGCGAGCCCGGAGCTCCGGACGTCGTCTGTCTCTATTCCGACGGACGCGAGGTAACCCGTCAACTCGCCGCCGGGGTCGAGGAGCGCGACCCTCTTTTTCAAGAGCGTAACCGACGCCTCCGGCGGCTTCAGAACGTGCGCCCTCTTCCGGCTGACCGCGACAACGGGCTCATGTTCCTCGACAAGCTCGGCCGTGACTGTATACGCGCCCTCCTTCGGGGGAAAATGCATGAGCACCGATTCCACGAGGCGCTCCCCGGCCGGTACGTCGACCGGCATCTCGAGCTTCGAAAACCACCTGCCCTGCTCATCGCATATTCCCATGCGAACCACACCCTCCCGGGCTCCCCCTCCGTCGTTGAAGATGAATATCTGCATCATCCTCGGCTCGTCGGTGAAGAAGTGTCTGTCCCACAATTCAATGCTGAGGCCGAACGGCGCAAACGCGTTCTTCAGGGCGGCCAGAACCGGTTTTGGAACGAGCGCGGCGATGTCGCCGGAAAACCAGTTGCCGGTCGGACCCTGATCGTTGCTCAGGTAGACGAACGGCTGGATCGCCTTCACGTCCATGCGCCGGAAAAGCTCGACCAGTTCCTGCGCCAGGAACGACTGGCGTTCGATCAGCTCTTCCTTCTGCCAGGAGGGACCGAGCCACCGCTCAACCACCTCCTTCGTGAGGAGTGTCGGATTGAAATCCCTGTCGAGCCACCACCAGAGGAACTCATTGACCATCGACGGAATTTCCGACCGCTCGATCTCGTCGAGCGCTGACGTGAACCCGAACTTCCAGTTCACCAGGACCGGCCCGAGCGAGTAAATATACGGATGCTGCTCATGAACATCAACGGATTCCCACGGCCGCGTCGGGTCGAGTTTCTTCATTTCCGGAACGATCTCGTCCTGCACGGCCGGATCGGCCGACTCGTTGAGCGGATCCCAGATGACGATGGCCGGGTGGTTCCAGTTATCCTGCAACCAGCGGGTGAACTCTTTTCTGATCTGCTCCGGGGTCCCGGTCGTGGTCCAGAACTGCCATTCGTTCTGGAGGAGCATGCCATGCTCGTCTGCGAGGTCGTACCACCGGTTGTATGCCTGGCCGATGTGGAACCGGAAGAAATTGAAGTGGTGCGCCTTCGGTATGTCGATCAGGAGTTTCTTCACCCAGTCGAGGTTCCACGGCAGGAGGCCGCGCCCGGCGTCCGACAGAAACCGGTGGAACGCGATATTGCCGCCGCGGAGGCGGATTGTTCTTCCGTTCAACAGAAAATCGGGGCCCGCGATCCTGAACTCCCGCATGCCGAATGTGGTGAGGACCCGGTCGAGGATCGACTGGCGGTCGAGCACATAGGCGTCGAGCTCGTAGAGGAACGGGTTCGCGGGCGACCAGAGTTTCGGATCCCGGATACGAAGGTCGACCGACAAATTCCTCTCCTTCCCCGGAGGAAGGATGATCCGCCGCGTCGCGAATTCCGACGCAGGCTTACCCTCGCGCTTCTCCAGCACGCGCAGGGCAATATCGACGGAGACCTCCGCTTCAGATTTGTTCGCCACCCAGAGACGGGCTTCGGCCACGCCGGTGTCGATGTGCGGGATCACCTGCACGAGTTTAATGCGCGGATTCCCGCACACGGTAAGGTGCACATCCCCCCAGATGCCGGGAATGAACTCAGCCCGCTCCTGATCTCTCCCCACGGCGCTCTCCTGGGGAAGCGTCTCTTTGGCGCCCACCCTGACGAGGAGTTCGTTCTCCGACCTTGAAACCAGAAAGTCGGTTAAATCATACACCTGGGAAGTGTAGCAGGCAATGTCCCCGCCCAGTCTCCGTCCGTTGAGCCACACCTCGGTGCCGAACATCGCCTGCTCGATCGTGAGCAGGACCGCGTCGGGACTGAACGGCTCGTCAAATTCGAACAGGGTTCTGTACCAGTTGTACTTGTGATGCCGCCACTCGTACGGCGGGAGCGCGAGGTCGACGAGTCCCGGAACCGGGACGCTGCTGTTCCATCCGCCTGACGGCATTTCTTCTCCCCCGGGTTGGATCTCCCACGTGCCGTTGAGAGGGAACTTGTTCCGGGGTTTGGATGGGTCGATGTGAAAGAGAAACGCTGTCATTGTGGGGTCAATACCGGAACTCAATCGATGCCGGAAGTTTGCGGACAATGACCTCGGAGGACCGGGTCGCCCGGGCTTGAACGCCGTTTATCCTGACCGATGTGAGCTTCTGCTCAAGCGGCGACGGAACAACCAGCCCTCCGCCCGGCACGCGGACGCCCCCGCTCAACTCGAGCCGGATGATCGGGGCGGACTTCTTCCCCGATTTTTTCATGGCGTACGACAGCAATCCGTAGAAGGTCGGAAGGTCGCGCACCTCGACCCCTTCGGGCCCGTTCAGCCATTCTTCGGGAATGCCCGCGCCGATGACCAGGGCGGTGTCTTTCTCGCGCTCGTAGACAAACATCGAGCGGACGGACCGGATAAAATCCGAACCGCACCAGGTGTGCGGCATATCGCCGATGAATTCCGGCGCGAGCGAATCGCGGTGGACCACCTCGGCCCACTCGTTCCACGCCGCCGGTCGCCGGCCGCGCATGAAAAATTCCAGGGCCTCTTCCGCCCGCCGTTTCTGGCCCAGGTAGACGAATGTCCCGATCAGGCGATTCTCGTACGGGGTGTAGGCATCCCAGGGAATCGAGCCCGCGCGCCGTTTCTTGAAATAATCGTAATACTTCTCGAACGTGTTGTGGAGTCCGGGCTCGGGGATCAAGCCCAGTTCGTTTACCGGGTTGACGCCGATCGTGGTGGAGGTCGCGTCGAAATCGCCGAGTTCGACACACCCGGGGATATAGTCGATCCCCTTGAGCGCCATCGCGGACCGCATGGAAGTGTAGAGATCGTTCCGCATGTCGTCCCGCTCGGCGGAAAACTCTCCGGCGAGTTTCGTCTCGCCGAGAATTGCCGCCATCGCCGCCGCGTCCTTCAATCCGCGGAGGATGAAGAAATCGTCCCAGTACGAATGCATCGGCTTCGAGGAATATCCTTCATGGCTGATCGACTGAGGGACCAGTCCGTAGCAGGCGCGCTCTTCGGGGGTCCCCTGCCTGTAGAGCTCCGTCTTTCGCCCGGCGCGTAGAGACTGGATCGCGCGGACGGTCTTCACGACCGGATCAAATTTGGAACGGAGCCACGCCGTGTCCTTCGCATAGTCGAAGTACTGCATCACCGCGTAGATGTACTCTCCGTGACTGTCGTGCTCGGCGGTGGGATCGGCGCCCCTGCTGTCAACCACGCAGGGAATCCTCCCGTCCGGGAACTGATAGCCCGTGTACCAATCCAAGTACTCCTTCACCTCATCCTTCAACCCCATCTCCAGAAGCGCCGTGGACGTGAGGGATCCGTCGCGGATCCACGAACGCTCGTAGCTCCGCGATCCGGGCTGAATCCCGGGGCCGTCCCTGTTGATCAGGATGTAGGCAAGCGTCGATTTCAACGTGTTGACGACCGGTGATGCGATGGCGGGAAGATTGAGACGGACCGTGCTCAGCTTCGACTCCCAGAACCGTAGGGTCGCGTCATGGGCAAGGCTCACGTAGAGATCCGCGCCGGCGCCCATGTTCGGCGAGGGGCTTCCGTTCCACGCGTGGAACGGGACGGCGACGTGGAACTCTTTCGAATCACCGGACGGGACATCGTAGTCGTACTCGAGCGCGCCCGAGGCGAAGCCGCGCGAGTCGAGGACCGCCTGAGAGGGAGGGACCGTTCCGTTCTTCAGATGTTCCAGAATCTCGCCGCCGTCAAAATCGGTCGCGCCGAACGATGACGCGTTGGAAAGGGGTATGACGAGCTTGTCCTGAACGCGCAATAGCCCCTTGTCGTCCCGGATGCTGTCGATCCGCGCCGCCCCGCCGATGAGATTCAGCCTCTGCCAGGGCGGATTCACCTGAAATGGACGAACCGCGACGAAGAGTTTCCCCTTCGGGGGAGAGCTCCCCTCGTTCTCGATCGTGTAACTTGCAAGCAGCATGGAATTGCCGGCCACGCCGGCTGAGAACGCGCGGACCGTCAGCTCGATCCCGCCGTACTTCCATTTGACGGACGGGATGGGGAGGTAGCCGTTCTCGAGGGACTGCTCCAGCGACACGTCGCTCCATGTAATGAGCTTGTTGCCGATAAACAGGAACGGCTCGAGCGAAAAACGGAGCTTGTCGACTTCGATCGCCCCCTGTTCGTTGACGAGGGCTTCCTTCGTATCGCCGCTTGCGCCGACGACCGTCCAGTAGCTCTGCTGGTTCAGGAAGTATCGTGGAAAGTATCCCCGGGGCGAGTCTTTTGCGAGCGCAGAGAAGAAATCGTTCGCGCTTGAGGAAAACTCCGGGCCCTTCACCTCCATGCGCGCGATGCCGTAGCCCTTCCCGCCCGGGCTCTTTCTGAAATTGAGACGCAACTCCCGCGTGTCCGTCTCGGGAAGATAGATGTAATCCCTCCCGCCGTTGCCGTTCGTCACGGTGTAGCACGCCGTCCACTCCCTGCCGTCGTTCGAGAGCTCGACGTCATAGGAGCTTGCGTAACCGGCCTTCTCCCAGTCGATCACCAGCCCCCCCACCTCTTTCAGGCAATTGAAATTGATGGAGAGCCATTCCTGATCATGCTCTCCCCTCCATCCGGTGAGGAGTGTTCCATGTTCGTCCAGGACCGGCTCGCCTCCCTTTTTCATCGAGGAGGCCGCGAACGCGGCGTGCGCGCTCTTTGCCGCCTCGTCGTCGATCGGCTCGAGCCTGAAGTTATCGATGAAGACACTCCCTTTTCCCCCGGTCCCCACCGAGACGACGAACTCGATTTTCTCCACGCGGCGAACCTCCCCGCCCCCCGAAGGCCCCCACGCAAACGAGATCTGGCGTTTCTTGATGCGCTCGGGCGTCCATTGTTTGGGGTACTCGATGTCCAACCTCTTGATCCACCAGACATTGCCGGACGAGTCGAGAAGTTTGAACTCGAAATTATTGACCGGCGCGTCCGCGCGCATATCGAAGGTGAACTCATAGTTCGCGGGCAGGTCGAGGTGAAAGTCCTTCTGAGCGATCGTATACCCCGAGCCTCCGGCGAATTCGAAATCCATCCGGAGTGCGTTCCCCGCCTTGCCGGGGCTCGCCGAAAGATTCAGTTTTGCGCCATCGGAGACGATGGACCTCCATCCCGTGATGGTCTCGAAGTCGTCGAGATGCTTCGATTGGGATCCCGCGGGCGCGGTGATGATGAGAAGCAGTAACGACAAAGAAATGCCCATTATTCCGCCTTTATCACCGGGGTGCGTGCGCTGACGCCGTTCTCGTTGAATGCTTCGATCTGGAAATAATAGGGGAGATTCTTGTCCATCCCCTTGAAATAGTACTCGTTCTTTCCGTAGATCATGATGTTGTTGTAGAGTTTATCCTGCTGGATTCCCGTATAGATCGTGTACCCCTGGGCGTCATCCATCAATTGCCATTTGAGCCAGGCGTCGCGCCGTTCGCTCTGCCCCCTCAGCACAACGAAATTCTTGACCGCCCCCGGCTTCTTGCCGTTCCCATTTCCGAAGACGCGCAAACCGCTGACTGCAAATTTTCCGGTCGGCACGTGAATGTTTTCCAGCTTGACGAAACGCGCCCGCGCCGGCCGGGCCAGTTCGACATACTCGTGCGGGATATCGCTCCTGTTCGCCGACTTGTCGGCCAGAACTTCCCACGCCTTCCCGTCGAGGGAGGAGGAGAGCTTGTATTGATGATAAATCCCCTGCTGCTTGCCGAGGAATTCCGCGTCCTGGTCCGCGTAATTGATCTGAATGGCCCGGACCGTGCTTTCGCGCCCGAGGTCCGATTGAATCCACTCGCCCTTCTCTCCTGTCGCGGCGCTCCAGTAGGTCCTGATATCTTCGTCCACCGCGTAATTCGGATCGTACGCTCCCAGGGTCGAAGAAACCGTCACCGGCTTGTTGAGATTCAGCAGCATCCACCCCGTGAAGAGGCTTTCCGGAGCATTTACCTTTCCGCCCGGCATTGCGAACGGATAATCCCCGTAGGCCGTGTTCGTATATAACACTCCGTCGGAGTCGAACGCGGCCGGGAAGATGCCCAGGCGCCGTTCGAAGTTGTTCTTGACCGATATCCCCATCGTGGAGATGTGCCACCAGTTGCCGGCCCTGTCCTGAAACGTGGATCCGTGGCCGGCGCCCCGGGCGAACCCGCCCGGTTTGTAGGAAAAGGGGTTGTGCGCCTGATAGGTGAAGGGGCCCAGGGGCTTGCTGCCGACGTAGACGCCGTCGCCGTAGCCGCTGAACTCCGTTCCCGGCCCTGCGTACTGAAGGTAATACTTCCCGCCGTGTTTGTTCATCCACGACCCCTCCACGAAGGGGTTGAGAAACGTGTTGTCGTTGTATTCGCCGAACCGTTCCCACCCGTGCGTCTCCCCGTCCGCATGAATCAACTCCACCCGCTCACCGATCGGCAGGAACGTGGACCGGTCGATCTCCTGGCCGTACGTCGGATAGAGATTGCTCGACCCGAAATAGAGGTAAAGGCGCCCGTCGTCGTCGAGGAAGAACGCGGGATCCCATGCGCCGACTTTGAACGAATCGACCCGCTCTTTCCATTCGTCCATCCGGGGTTTCGTGCTCATCCAGACCGGGAAATCGAGCGTGTAGGTCGAGCCGACGACCAGGAGGGTGTCACCCAAAACGAGCGTGGCAGGCGCGCACAGGTCGTCGTAGACCTTGTGCCACGGCTTCAGAAACCTGCGAGAGACGAAATTCCACCGAAGCATGTCTTCGGACCACCAGTAGCCCCACTGGTTCGTGGAAAAAAGATAGTAGTCCCCTTTGAACAACGTGATCACCGGATCGGCGGTGGTGCGATGCTTGCCCTGTTCGGAAAAATTGGGGATCGGCCCGTAGGCGTAATCGATGTTCATCGGATTGCAGTAGGTATGGGGTTGAGCGGAGGCGGAGTAACACCCGAACATTCCTAACGACACCGCCGCTATGATGGAAGCTCTCCGACTCAGGGTGGACACCAACGATCTCCTTTTTAATGTTGTCGTGATTTTCGGCTTCCGCAGGACGGGCGAGGCATACCCCGCCCCTACTTCTTTGCCGTGTCCAGCCACCCGCCGCGGAAGCCGGCTTTTTTCAATCCTTCGACGATGTAGGGGTTTTTCTTCATCACGTTCCAGAGAAACCCGTCGCGGAGGTTTTCAATCATCAGCACGATCGGTCCCTGGTCGATCCCGAGGTAGTCGCGGTCGAACCATCCCCCGGGGGTCGAGGGGGTAACATAGGTCGGGTTAAACGCATCGAGAAAACCGTACCGTGTCCAAAGCTTGCCGCCGTACCTCCGTTCCATCGCTTTCAGGGCGGGAAGGCAGATCTCGGGGGCGAAAGGGAGCGATCCCCCGGCTGCGGTCGGCGAGACGGTGCCGTCGTCGTTCGTCCACTCCGCGGAGGGACCGCGCGCGGAATAGCCTTGAAATTTCCTTGACCGCCCGAGGACGTCGAACGTGGTGTCGCCCGGCCCGTCGCATGCGGTCAGTCCCCAGATCGAGTCTGAATAATCCTGCCACCGCCCCGGGTTTTCGATCGCATAGGCGCGGTTGGCATAGGTGGCGCGCCGCGAGTTTTCGAAGTAATCGATCCCCTTCGCCCGCATGTAGTCGTCCTGAATCCCCCGGTAATCGATCCAGAGGTGCGAGTACTGGTGACCGAAGAGCGGAGCGAAATTGAGATACGCCTGGCCCTCATGTTCCCGCCACACGTAGGGGGCCGTCCAATGTTCCCACACGGTCGCGGGAACCGTGTGCGTGGGGGATCCGAGCGCAAGGATGTAAATGATCATCGCCTCGTTATAGCCGTGCCAGGTGAGCGGGGTCCACCCTTCCTCCGGTTTCCAACCCATCCAGATCCCGCTCGTGTCGCCCATGGCCCACCGCCAGTCGATTCTTCTGTAGAGTGAATCCGCAAGAGACCTGATCTCCCCCTCGGCGGGATCGGCGCCGTCAAAATACGATTGACAACACAAGACCCCGGCGATGAGAAGCCCGGTGTCGATCGTCGAGAGTTCGCAGTTCCATGCCCGCATCCCTGTCTGGGTTCCGATGAAGTGATAGAAGAAACCCTTGTACCCGGCGGAATGCACGCCCGTGTTGTCCTGCGGCAGGCTCCAGAGAAAACGAAGAGCCGTACGGGTTCTCTCCGCGGCTTCGGCCCGTCCGATCAGCGAATGCCGCACCGCAATGGGAGTCGCAGCCAGCGCAAATCCGGCGGCGGCGATGCTCGAGGGCGAGGATGCCGGCCACCGGTCGGGCGTGAGCCCCGTGGCGCGGGGGGTGACGTCCAGAAACCACCTGATCGTCCGCGCCTGCAGGGTGTCGAGGAACGGGTCGCTCAGCGATTGGGGCGTCTGCCCGGCGACATCCTGCGCCGCGCGCCTGTCGGGACAACTGCCGGGAACGATTAATAACAACGCAAGGAGGAAATATCTCATCTGGTCACTTGAGAAGGATGAACTGTTTGACGGCGACCCGGCCGCGGGAGACGAGCCGGTACCGGTAGACACCGGAGGAGAGAGGATCCGCGCTGAACGTTACAGCGTGGACTCCGATCGATTCCTCTCCGTTGACGAGCGTGCGAATTTCACGGCCGAGAAGGTCAAAAATCTTCAGAGTGACGGAGCCGGAAGAGGGCAGCGAATACCGGATCACGGTCGAACCGTTAAAGGGATTGGGATAATTCTGAAAGAGTTCGAACGAGGCGGGCGCGAGCGACCGGTCCTCGACACCCGCGAAGGGCTGAAAGCCGATGCGCGCGAGTCCGCGCTGGATGTCCGCGTTCTGCATGAACCGGTTCCAGACTCCGCCGGTCCGGTAATTTTCTATCATGATGATGATCGGCCCCTGGTCGATGCCGATGATGTCCGGACCCCACCAGTTGGCTGTCAGGTTGAACGCGTCCCGGAATCCGTACGGCGTCCAGAGCTGGCCGCGATAATTGTTCCACAGATTGCGAATCACGGGGATCACTTCTTCGGGCGCGAACGGAAGGGAGCTGATGGGCGCCGTGGGAACCAGCGTCCCGTCGTCGTTCTGCGCGGGCGGGGCGCCCCGGGCGCTGTAGGTGTTCCCGGTGTCGTCCGACGCGGTGATTCCCCAGAGCGTGTCGCTGTAGCCCGCCCACCCTCCCGGATTTGCCGCACAGTAGGCGCGTTGTGCGAGCGTCGCCCGGCGGGAGTTCTCAAAATAGTCGATCCCTTTGTTACGCATATATGAATCCGCGATGCCGCCGAAGTCGATCCAGCAGTGCGAGTACTGATGCCCGAAGAGCGGCGGGAAGATGACGTACGTATAGCCGTACTGCGTCTGCCACTGGTATCCGCTGGTCCATTGTTGCCATCCGAGCTGGTCTGCGACCGGGTGCGTTGGGGAACCATATCCGAGAATGTACATGATCATCGCTTCGTTGTAGCCGGTCCATTGTCCGTACCCGGCAAACCCAGTCCCCGGGTTCCATCCCATCAGGATACCCGCGTTGAAATTTCTGAACCACTCCCAGTCTGCGCGGCGGTAAATCGAGTCGGCGAGCGAGCGGATCTGCACTTCTCCGGAGTCGCTCCCGTTGAAGTATTCCCTCGTATGGAGAATCCCGGCGAGAAGCAGCCCGCTGTCGATCGTCGAGAGCTCGCTGTTCCAGGTCCGGACGCCCGTGTTCATGTCGAGAAAATGATAGAAAAACCCTTTGTAGCCGGTCGTGCCGGATGGTGCGGTTCCCTGGGGGCCTGTCCAGAATGTCCGGAGAGCGGCCAGTACCCGGTCGCGCGCCGCTTCGCGCGTCACCCACCCATGGTCGGCGCCGATGCAGATCGCGGTCAGGCCAAACCCGACAGAGGCGATGCTGCACGGAGCTCCGGATGCGCTCCGGTCTTTGATCAATCCGTTCGAAGGGTTGGCTTCCTGCCAGAAGAAACTGAACGCGGAATGCTGGAGTGTGTCGAGCAGCTGATCGTCCGTAACCTGTGCAGTGAGGGGATCTCCGGACGCCCCGAGCGTCAGTGCGATGAGCGTCATTCTGAGGAGCGAAGCGACGAAGAATCCGGCTTTTCGATGATTGGTCATAGTGAGATCCTTCGGTCGCCTTGCTCCCTCAGGATGACAGTCCGCTTCCCATCACGACACGAATATTGTGCGTCGTGCCCGCCGGAAAGAGCGGCGCTGTGTTCGATCTCGGGCTTGCGCCCCCGCGCTGCAGCTCTCCGTCGACCCACATCTCATTCACCCCGCACTCGACATGGCGGGGGTTTTCCACGACGATGTTGTACTGGGCTCCCCGGAAGTTCCGGCGAACGGCGAACCCCTTCCAGCTCCGTGGAATGCACGGATCGCACAACAACCCGCCGAACGCCGGGCGTATGCCGAGAATCCATTCGAAGCCTGCGTTGAAGAGCCACGCCGCCGAGCCGGTGTACCATGTCCAGCCCCCCCTTCCGTAGAACGGGGAATCGGGCCCTTCGATGTTTCCGGCTGTCACATACGGTTCGGCGCAGTACCTGCCGGGATCCTTCCCGCGGTTCACCGGATTGAGCTTGGAGTAGATCCGAAACGCGGTTTCTCCGCGGCCCAGCATCGCCGCGGCGATAACCGCCCAGGTCGCGGCGTGCGTATAGACTCCTCCGTTCTCGCGCATCCCCGGACTATAGCGCGTCAGATAACCTATATATTCGTCGGGTGTTTTGTATGCCGGTTTCAACAAGAGCGGGCCGATCTCCGCTTCCAGCTTCTGTTCAACGATGTCCATGCACTGTTGAGCCCTGCCCTCATCCGCGACACCGCCGATGATCGCCCATGTCTGGGGGTTGAGCCAGATCGCCCCTTCGGTATTGACGCTGCTTCCGAGCTTGTCGCCCGAGTCCTTCGTGGCGCCGTAGTAGTAATCGCCGTCCCACCCGAGCCTGTTCAGGTTCGCTCGCAATTCATCCGCCCGGGAGCAATACCGTTTCGATCGCCCGGTGTCTCCCCGGCGCTCTGAAACCGCAGCAAATTCGATCAGGATCCGGTGGAGAAACTGGCCCAGCCAGATCGATTCCCCTTTCATTTCGAGACCGACCGCGCTGAGACCGTCGTTCCAGTCGCCGCTACCGATGAGGGGAAGGCCTCTCGGACTGAAGCGGGTAAGAGCGAAGTCGATCGCCAGCACGCAATGATCGTAGAGGGACGCTCCCTGGCTGTCATCGACCCAGGGTTCCCGGAGATCGAGTGTTGAGAAGTCGTTCGTCTCCAGCAGATAGCGGTTCATCGCGTAGGGGAGCCAGAGCAGGTTGTCTGAAATCTGATTCCGCAACCCCAGCTCGGTGAGAGGATGCCACCAATGATAGACGGTTCCCTCTCTGAACTGGTGCCTCGCGTGGAGCCGGATCTGATCGAGTGTCCGCGCCGGATCGATCGCCAGCCAGAGGAGACTGTCCTGCAATTGATCGCGGAACCCGAAGGCGCCTCCGGTTTGATAGTACGCGGTGCGCCCCCAGATTCGTCCCGAGATCGCCTGGTACTTTAGCCATCCGTTCTGCATCAGGTCCATCGCACGGTCGGGCGTCTCCGCGACTGCGCCGTTGAGAAGACCCGACCAGCGCCGGTGCACTTCCTCCAACGCCGCCTCCACCTCCCCGGGATCCTTATACTTGAGAATGAGCCCTTCGGCCTGCGATCGGGAATCCGCGGCGCCGAGAGTGTAAAGAAGCGTTTTCGATTCGCCCGGTTTGAGGGCGATTCCGGAATGAAGGCTCGCGACCGGGTCGAGGCCTTTCCCCGCGCTCTTCCGCAGCCTGTTTCTTTGAACGCTCTCGGGCGAGGCCGTCGAGCCGTACATCCCGAGGAAGGTTTCTTTATCGGTGTCGAACGACGTGGGTTTGAGGTTGGAGGAATGAAAGGCCACATAGGGCCATGGAGTGTTCCAGTGGCCGCGGGGGGTGGGGACCTCCCAGAGCCGCTTCGTCGCATAGACTGCCCGCGATCGGGGGTCGTACTCCGTTTCGATGAAGGATTTGTGGAATTCCCGGTGCCAGTCGGGGGCCTGGCCGAGGCCCCATTCCAGGTATGTGAAAACGGAGAGGGAACGCGCCCTTCGGGAGCGGTTCGTGACCGTCAGGCGCCAAATCTCGAGTGGCTCTTCCATCGGAACAAAGACGAGCAGCTCCGTCCCGATGCCATCATGGAGAGATTCGATCGCGGAATAACCGAACCCGTGCCGGCAGCGATAGGACTCCGGTTCGGCGCAGACCGGTTTCCACCCGGCCGACCAGATATTGCTCTTCTCGTCCCGCAAATAGATGTGTTTCCCCCAGTCGTCCCTGACCAGGTCCTGTTCCCAGCGCGTAATCCTGTTGAGCTGGGCGTGTGTCCGCCAGCTATACCCGCTTCCCGCCTGGGAGAACGTCATCCCGTAATCTCCGTTGCTGATGACGTTGATCCAGGGGCGGGGAGTCCGGGGCGTTGAAATGATGTACTCTGTTCCATCGGGCGAAAATGACCCGAATCTCGTCTTGAAGCGGTTCAAGGCCGGTTGCCCATCGTTCGGGGAATGAAGGTTCTAAAAGAAGATGCCGAGCGTAAAGCGGTGCGTCTCCTTGAGCCGGCCGTGGTCGGCCCATCCGTAATCGAAGCTCACCCTGTAGACGTCGAGTGTGGACTGCACTCCCACCCCGAAGGTGAGCCCGACTTCGGAATCTTCCAGGAAAAGATTCTGATAGCCGCCCCGGAGGAAGAGCGTGTTGTCGTATCCCCATTCGATTCCCATGCTGAGACTTTCCGTGTTGTCGCTCGGATGAAACGCGTCGAAGGCGACGTTCACCCTGTTTCGCTCGTTGAGTGCGACCGGAATACCGACGCCGACCCGGAACAGGATCGGCAGGGGGAATTCGTCGGTCAACAACTCCGCGGGAAGACTCCCGTTGTCGCCGAACCTTGCCGGATTTTGGTCGAAGAGGACGCGCAGGTCGGTCCCGTTGAACCGGGCGGGCGTTCCGAAATTCGAGATGCTCGCCCCGATGCGAAGGCCGCTTTCCGAAATCCGGTAGAGCGTTCCCACGTTGAGCGCGAACGCGTACATCGAGCTGTGCCAGATCGTCTCCGTCAGATACGTGCCCTGAAGTCCGACCGAAAATTGTTCCGAAACCTGGCGCCCGTAGCCGATCCCGAACGCAAGATCGGTCACGGTATATCTCTCGCCCGTTCCAAGGGGTTGTTCGACCGTCCGCACATCGATCTCGCCCGAGCTCAGTGACGTGATGCTCGCATAGATATTGCCGACGCTCCCCAGTGTCACGCCGGCGGCCGCAAAATCATAGCCGATGTCTGCCAGCCAGAGACTGTGCGTGAACTCCACGCCGCTTCCTGTGAAGAGCCCGATGGCGGCGGGGTTGTAATAGGCGGCTTGAATCTCGCCGTAGATCGTCGAACCGGCATTTCCCATCCCCGCCACGCGGGCGCTCGGTTCGATCAGCAGGAATTGTCCGGCGCTGGTGCCCGTCTTCGACTGCCCGGCCGCCCACGCGGCCGCAAGCAGGAAGAGTCCGATCAGGAGAAGGTTTCGGATCATAGTCACCCGCCTACTTGATGATTGCGAACTTGCCGATGTAGGTCCCGACGCTCCCCGCGTCGACCTGATAGACGTACAACCCCGGCGCGACGTCGAGATTGTCCTTCGTGCGCAGGTTCCACGCGACAAACCCGTCCGTGGAGCCGTCATGGGTGAGTGTTTGAACCAGCTCGCCCCGAATCGCGAAAATTCTGATCGTGCAGCTTTGCGGCAAGCCGCGGAACTCGATCCGGCGCTCGCCGCGGCCGTTTGTCGCGAAGAGGCCCGGCTCAAAACTCGCCGCCCCCACGTACGGGTTTGGAACGACGTACGGCGAGGAGTTGAACTGCGCCGTCGCTTTCGCATTTTCGACCACTTCGGCTTTCGTCGTGTAGGTGAAAACGTCTCCGGTCGTGAAGGGATAGAGAAGCTTCAACTCATAGACATCCCCCTGGGTGGGCTTCCGGGTCGTGACGCTGTCGTTCTTGATTCTGACCGCCCACGTCAGACGGTCGCCGGCGGCAAGACTGTCCGGACCGGTGAGTATCTGGATTACCTCGGAATTCCCCGGATTGGGGCTGAGCGTCGAGTCGCCGTTGAGGTCGACGAATTTCGTATGAAGATGAAGGTCGCCCTCGGGCGCATGCGCGACGACGCGGAACTTCACCGGCTTTCGAAAGGCGGGGAAGGGGAAAATACCGTCAGCGGTGTCGAGAATCGTGTTGGAGAAGGTAATCGACAAATCATACGGGAACCCGGTGCGGCGAAGGGTGACCGGCATCGTCACGCCGGAATATTTCACGTCGAGCCTTGCGTTCGTGCTGCTTCCCGCGGCGAACCCGCTCAGGAGCGTATCGACCACGACCGTCGGGAGCGTGGTAACGACCGGCTGGACGCCTCCGCCCGAAAGGCCGCGCCCTTCGCCCGCGAAATCCCTCCCCGTCTTGAACAACACCTCGCCGGTCGTGCTGTCGACCAGGTTGTACGAATTCGCCAGCACTTCGTCCGAATTGGCATTGAACGTGATCTTGAAGAGATGATTCTCCGGGACGAGCTTGGAGTCGAGCACTCTCACGCTCACCGTTCCCGTCCCGGCCCCCGCGACCCGCGTGACGCTTCCCGCTTCCGCCGGAGTGTACCCGAGCACTTTCGGGTTGGGCCGGACCGACACCACATTCCCGGGGAGGATCGTCCCGCCGCGCGGCGTCCGGGAGACCGTGATCGAATTCTCCGAGGGATAGTAGGTGAACACCTCCTGGCTCTGAAGCCGGATGCTCGGTCCATAATCATAGGAGCAGACCGCATAGTAATAGAGCTGCCCGTTCACCACGGTCGTGTCTCTGAACGTATGCTGGATGCCGGTCTCCCCGCCGAGATAATATGCGATGCCGTCCACGGTCGTTTTCGAATAACCCGAGATGCCGTCCTTCAGGTCGAATTGCGCGATCGGCTTTCCGTTTCCGATGGGCCCGGTTCCGCGCGCCGTCTGGATGATGCGCGGGTCCCTGAACTCCGGGTCGGTCGAGCGGTAGATGCGGTAGCCCTCAAAATCGTTCTCGGTCACGACCGGATCGGTGCTGTTTTCCGCGGCATCGTCCCAGGTGAGCTGGACGTACTTGTTGCCGGCTTCCGCTTTCACGGTGGGGAGGGGCGGGGGGACGGCGAATTGATAATTCGCGTTGTAAATCGCCTGCACGACCTTCACCGTCGAGCGCAGTTCCTCGAGGTCGGCCCCGTAGGCAAGCGCGAGGCTGAACCGCTCTGTCTTCCCGGCCTTGAGCGTGAAGGGGCCCGACGCGAACAGAAAACCGATATTGATCCGCACCGCGCCCGACCTCTGATCGAACCGGTCATGCGGGTTGGGGCTGGTCCATTTCTCGTAGAGCTCCTTCGGCCAGTCGGGGTGCGGCGGCCGGCCCGTCTTGAAGAACACGATGTCGTCCGGCGTGCCGCCGGGGTTGTTGATGTAGTTCATCTGAAATCCCGTCAGCCCGATCTGGTCCGATTCGTCCTTGTCGGTCTTGTCGAAGTGCGGCTCCCCTTCGGTCGGAATCCCGTCCCCCTCTCCGGGGTCGTGCGTCCCCCACACTCCGTCCTCACCCGTGTCGTCCGCTTCGGCGACCCAATCAAGGTCTTCGTCCCCCGTCCACCATTTGCCCGCCAGCACCGCCGGCCGCTGGCTGATCGGCCCGTAAAACCTGTTGAACTTCACCGTGTCGTAATGCGCGGCGGCGTAGGCGAGAATCGCGTCCCGCCCTTCGATCAGAATTCCGGGGCCCGAATCCCGCCGCTCGTCGGTGATTCCGTCATTGTCGTTATCGATCCCGTCACCGGGCTTGCCGGGTGTTTCCAGGTAGGCATAGCCGAGGTAACCCGTGGGATAGCAGGTATTCGAAAGCCCCACGCCGTGGCCATAGTAGTCCCATGTATAGACGAGGTTCAGCCCCGAGGTGGTGTCGAACGTGGCGTTGTCGTCGTCCGACTCGAACACCCCGTCGCAACTCAGCGCCTCGCCCCCCACGCCGGCATCCATATAGAGGCCGAAGATGATATTTTCCGGCTCGCCGGGGGCCGGGTAATCGGTGGTCCCTTCGTTCGTAATGTCGTAATGCCAGAAGATCACGTTCGCCGCCTGCGGATTGGCCCATTGGAAGCCCCGGACTTCGACCCGCAATCCGAGCCCGTGCCGGGTGGAGTCGCGGCTGTCGGGATAGTAGAGCGATTTCCATTTGTCGTAATAGTCGTCGTCCATCACGCTGTAGCTCTCCTGGTCTGCGGCCGGCTGCTTCCCAAAGTAGCCGTTCCAGGATCCGTTCCAGGTGGCGTCCTTGTCGGGCCATGAAGCAGGCCAGGTGCGGGGATCATTGCTGAGCGCCGGGGATCTTCCCCTGTTGAGGACCGGATCCGGCTCGAAGTATCCCGGCCTCGGCTCAAAGCGCATCGTGAGGGCGGAAAAGGGGCTCGTTTCCTGGCGCTCGCGGTATCCGGTCTCCATGATGTAGGCGGAATCGCCGTTCAGGAGACGCTTTTTTGCCAGCACGAAGGGGGTGATGCCGTCGGTATAGTTCACGCCGCTTCCCTTCGGCACCTCGACGGAATGAAACACGCTCAGGTCCACGTTGCCCGGATCCGGCGGATAGTCGCCGACCATCCCGTAGTTGTAAAACACCGTGCGGATATTGTTCGCGTCATGAAATCCCAGCCGCTCCGCGTCGATCCGGCTCCGCATATCCTTGGGAACGGGGGTCACGACCTGCGCCGCGAGACGTCCGGCTGCGCAGAGTGCGAGTGTGACAAGAAGAGTCAGGAGGCGATAACTCCGCATGTTCATCGGCGGCATCTCCGCAATCAGAGGGCTGAGTTCATTGAAATGCCGATCTCGATCCGGCGCGGAGCGTAGTACCGCGTCGGGTCGGCCAGCTTGTTCTTATCCTGCGAAAGCGGGAAGAGGCCGTAGTCCGGACTCCCGGTGTTTGCAAAGACGTCCCCGTTGAAATAGCGGGTGTCGAGCATATTGAAGACCCTCACGAAGAAACTCATGTTCGCGCCCGAGAGCGCAAAGGACTTTTCGGCCCGGAGATCGACGGTGAAGCCGTTTGGTTTGCGCCCCGAGTTCTTTTCCAGCGCCGCCCCGAACCCCGAGCCGATCGCCGGGGTGTAGGGCTGGCCGCTGCCGAACCGGAGGATCGTGCTGACGGAAAAATTCCCCTCCCGGGAGAGTTGGACGGTCGCGTTCAGGGTATGGCGCTGATCCCAGTCGAACGGCACCTCGCGCGGACGCGGATCTTCTCCCGCCGCCGCCCTGGTCGCTGTTTCCGAAGGGTCGCTCGAGTTTCCGCGGGCCGTCTGCCAGGTGTAATCGAGCGTCGAGCTGACCATACCGATCTGGCGTTGATCGAGCGAAATGGTGAATCCTGTGACGCTGCCAAAATCGACGTTCGTGAGGCGCGCGTAGGAAGCCGCGGTGTAGGTGTCGACGAACTCCACTCCCAGAAGGTCGCGGATGTCCTTATAGAAGAGGTTGACGTTCAACCCGAGAAAATTGGTGATGGCATGCTTGTACCCGAACTCGTATTGCACCGTCCGCTCGGGTTTGATATCCGGATTTCCGTAGACGGTGCCGTAGTTGCCGGTCCCCGCCTGGAGGGTCGCGAGCTTGTCGTAGTTGGCATTGTTGAATATATCGCGCAGGGGCGGGAGCTGATAGAAATGCCCATACGAAAAAAACACCGCCGAGGTCGCCGTAATCGGATACGAAATCCCGACGCGCGGCGCGAGGGAAAGTTTCTTCGTCGCACGCTGCGGGACGGACAGAGGCGCGCCGGCGATCGCATTGGCGGGGTTGGCGAGATCGCTCGGTAGGAAGCTCCGGGCGTTGAAGTATTCAAACCGGACGCCGGCGCGGACCGTCAAGTCGTTCCATTCGGACTGATCCTGCACATAGGCGGCGGCCGAAACGGGGTGATAGTGCTGGACTCCCGGATAATCGGGAGGAAAATCGACGTACCGGTAGAGGGTATCGCCCTTATAGGTGAGAGTCCCGGCCGTCCCGAAGTCGATCGCCGAGGTCTCGAATTCTCCGCCGACTTTTACCAGATGGTCGCGCGAAATCTGGCTTGTGAGGGCGCCTTTCAACACGAGAGAGTTCGTTATCTGCTGGAAGCGCCCGAAATCGACGCCGACGAAGGAGGCCCCGTTTGCAATATCGTCGATCCCGGAACTGGACCCCGCATAATCATACCGAGGGTCGTAAAAATCGTCGAACACCCAGTCATGGTAGTTGAAATAGTTCTGCCGCACGCTGAGGTTGTAATATGTCTTCCCGGAGATTGTGTGCGTCCAGTCCAGCCCGTGAACGATGGACGAGGTCTGCTGTTTCTTCTTGCCGTCGGGGTTGAACCGGAACGTAAACGCGTCGTCGAGCTTGCTCCCCTCGATGCCGTTGGCGAGCGCCTCATACGCGATCTCGATGCCCGGCAGTGACCGGTTGGTGATCTTCGCGAGGCCCGACCACTCATGGGAATAGGCGAGGGCCACCGCCTTCTGGTCGCCGTTCGGTTGCGTAAGCCACTTATAGAGGTTCGAAAACCCGTTCGTATCGAGGGGATTGATGTACCGGATCCCCACGTAGTAATCGTTGAAGACATACCGCCGCCCGCTCAGGAGGAAGTAGGTCTGGGGCAGTCCCGTCGGGCCGCTCAGGCTCAACTGGTAGTTCTGGTTAAGCAACTCGGGCCTGAATTTGTACTCCAGGTCCCGGAATCCCCCGCTTCCGTAGACAAAACTTCCCGCGAGCGCTTCGGCATTCACGCTGAACCTCTCGCTCCCCGACTTGAGGACGGTGTTGACGACGCCGCTCATCGCCTGGCCGTATTCCGCGTCGAACGTACCGGTAATCACCTGGACTTCCTGGATCAGCGAGCGGTCGATCTTCACCACAGAAGTGTTGTCGTAGGAGTTGTTGACGGATACTCCGTTCACCTGGTACTGGACTTCTCCGGCCCGCCCGCCCCGGAAGTGTCCGTCCACCACCCCCGCCTGGAGGTTGACGATATCGGTGAGCTCCTGCACGGGCAGCGCCTGAATATCCTTGTCGGTGACCGTGGAGATCGTGCTGGTGAGGTTGACGTCGACCACCGGCTTCTCCGCCACCACCACGACTTCCCCGGCAGTCACGGGAGCTTCTTCGAGGATCGCATCGAGTCTTGTCGTCCTGTCGGCGGTGACGAGAATCGCCTTCACGGTATACGGGCGATACCCGATCAGGCGGAACTCGACGTCGTAGGTCCCCGCGGGAATGTTGATGATGCTGTAATAGCCGTCGGCAGCCGTCGAAGCGCCGAGCGCCGTCCCGGCGAGGAGGACATTGACGCTGGCAAGGCCCTCGTTGGTCGCCTTGTCGATCGTCCGCCCGGCAATTTTCCCGGTCGTTCCCGCAAATGCGAAGGTGAAGCTCAAGGAGAGAAAGAAGAGAACCGTTACGAATGCCCGGTACCGGCTCGGTTTCAAACAACATGTCATCCTGAGCGGAACGGAGTGCAGCGAAGGATCTCCACCCGACAAGCGCCGGGATCCTTCGCTTCGCTCAGGATGACAAAATGGTTCGAATCGGCGTACAGTCATGTGGGCTTATGGTCGAAGTACAGTCGCGGTTCGCCCTCACCGATTGACAGGCAGTCAAGAGGATGGCTGGGTGAGGGAAGATTGGAAAGCGCCGGTCAAAAGGAGGAGGCGGGCCCCAAAAAGGACCCGCCTCTCCTCGTCCAGATTTACTTAAGAAGAATCATCTTCCCGTCAAATGAAGCGCGTTCGACCTTCGAACCGGGGGCAGACATGTGGACACGGTACGCATAGACCCCCGAACCGAGCCTCTCCGCGTTGAATGTTGCGGAGGCCGTTCCCGGACCCTGCCAGTTGAAAAGCTGCCTGCTCACAAGCCGGCCCAGAATGTCAAACACCTCGACCGAAACGTCGCTCACCACCGGAAGCACGTATTTGATGGTAGTCGACGGATTGAACGGGTTGGGATAGTTGCCTAGAAGAGCGAACTCGCCCGGCGTCGTCTTTTGGGTCTCCTTCACGCCGACAGTAATGCCCGGGTCCATATAGCACCATGCGGCTCCGTCATTGAAGTCGCCTTCCCGCATGTACCAGGAGCGGCTTCCATAGCTGTCGGTAAACGGCGAGAACGAATCCCCGTCATACAATACTGCCCCCAGGAAGAGAACGCCGTCACCCCGGCCCGCCGGATACCCGAACTTCGGCAGGACGACTCTCATTTCCGCGGTGTAACCGGAATCGGGCACTATACCAAGCGTATCGATCGTCGTTCCGCCCTTCAGCGCCATGACCACCTGGACCGCCTGAGCGAGCGAATCCCATGCCGTCGGACTGAGATCGTCCTCGCGCACAGTGGTAATGGCCGCCCCCTGACCCCCGACCCTGAAGCTGAGCCGCCGCGGGAAGAGGACGTTGTCGCCGTTGAGCTGATCGCGCTGGCAGATGATGATGCGGAACCCGTCCCAACGGTCAAGCTGGTCGACGGCCTGGACAACGAGATCGCTTACATCGAACCCGAGGAACAAGGAATCATCCTTGAAGAAGTACTTTATGATTCCCAGGCTCGGATCCTGAATCGCCGCCTGACTGCTATTCACCGTCGGCTGGAACTGGCCGCTCCGGTAGGGCCCCGTGCTGGGGTAGGCCGACCGGATCGCCGCGTCTCCGTACTTGATCTGCAACACCCCGACATTCGGGGCGCTCCAGACCGGATCATCGAGCCGTCCGTCGAGGACCGGCGAATCGAAACTGCCGGCGCTCGGGATGACCCGTTCCGGACCGATGGCGGGAACAGGACCTGTCAGACCGACGTCCGGCCGCGCGTAGACTCTCACGTGGTTGTAGGCGGCGGCATTTCCCCAGGGGCACTGGAACCAGACGCGGTTCCCCGACTGCTTGGCAGTATCGAGAGGCCATTGATAGTCCGCATCGTAGATCGACAGGCTATGCATGACGATATCGCCCTCGGGCTGGGAAACGTTGTAGCCGAAGGTGTTGAGGTTGATTCTGAATTCCATCGTGTAGCTCGTGTCGACGTCCGAGTCGTCATTGAGCGTCCCCTGGACCGTCGTCGCCGCATACCAGGTCGCCCTGCTCAGCGAATCGGGACGTCCGTCATAGGGAGAACTCCCCCAGAATCCTCCGAAGAACGGGGGTCTTCCGGGCGACGTGGCCAATGTATCCGCCCACGTTTCGCTCACCCACGCGTAGAAGATTTCACCCGGAGAGACGGGGCGGCTCGCTTGCTGTCTCTGGCGAATGTTCGACAGAATGCCGTCGAAGTGGTTAAAGAGCCCGCCGCCGATCGACTTATCCCAGACCCTGACGCCGACGTAGAGGCTGTCGGCCTTGACAAGGTATTTCACGATCGCGTGCGTCGGATCCAGCGGAGGTTCCAGGCCATTCTCGTGAAACCAGCCGCTGCCCGGGTTGCCGTTATTGACTCCGTAATTTACCTGGACAGACTCCGCCGCAGCCCAGGCCGGTTCGTCCAGTACGCCGTCGACCGTGATCGGGTCGGTCGTGGTCCGGGCCCAGATTGCATCGGTCCGCTGCGCCTGTCCCCGTGTGATCATACCAACAAGGCAGATCAGCAGAAGAAGATATACCAACGATTTGTTCATACGGCCCCTCCTTTCAGAGAGTGTTGAGAGGTGTTGGTGAGTTTATCGTGAGTTATAATAGTATTCTCCAATGTCACTGTGCTCCGATTTTGCCGGCAAGAACCGGCTGACTTCCGCCGGGACTCCCGGCGGTGCACCCGCACGACTCGCGGGCGATCACGGTGGTCGGAAGGACGATGCGCTTTCGTGTATGCGCGTTCTTTTGCCGGATCGCGTCGACCAGGCGTTCCACCGCGAGGGCGCCCATTTCGCTGATCCTGACTCTGACGGAGGTGAGTGAAGGTTTGATGAACCGGGCGATGGGGATGTCGTCGAATCCACCGAGCGCCATATCCTCCGGCACCCTAAAGCCCGCCTCGAACAGCGCGCTGAGCGCCCCGATCGCCATCGAATCGTTGGAGGAAAACACCGCCGTCGGACGTTCCCGGCGCTCAAGGATCGCTTTCATCGCGTCGAAGCCCGACGCCTCGGAGAAATCGCCCCGTTCCTCAATCATCATCGAGCCCTCGATCTTCGCATTCTTCATCGCCGCCTTGTATCCCCTGACGCGCTCCTCCGCGTCGCA
Organism: Bacteroidota bacterium; assembly: GCA_036522515.1. NCBI lineage: Bacteria > Pseudomonadati > Bacteroidota > Bacteroidota bacterium. Next base: position 13,166 of record DATDFQ010000055.1, on the reverse strand, counting down.
GTTGCGTTCGGTACCGCGGATGATCGCGATCCTCGAGTGGCCGTGCGAGATGAGGTGGCTCACCAGTTGATACGCCCCGTTGAAGTTGTCGATATCGATGGAGTCGGTGGAACCGCCGGCCGCGGAGGAACTCATCAACACGACCGGAAGAGTGCGGGGCAGGTTGCGCACGAGCGTATCGGCGTCGATATCGGGCGACATGACGATGAGCCCGTCTACGCGGCCGTGCATCATACGGAGAGCGGCCTCAAGTTCCTCCCGGTCGTTGTGGGAGCTCGAGACAAGGAGGTGATACTTTTCGCTCTGGGCCGCCTGGTCCGATCCCCGGATTACTTCGGAGAAGAACTCGCCGTGGAGATCGGGCAGAAGGAGCCCGATGCCTTCGGTCTTCCTCATGCTCAGGCTTCTGCCGATCGGGTTGGGGGTGTACCTCAGCTCGCTCGCCACGTCGAGCACGCGGCGGCGCGTCGACTCATCGACGGCTCCGCTCGAATTCAACACACGGGAGACAGTTGCGGTGGACACCTTCGCCTTCCTCGCGACATCTCTGATAGTGGGGTTCATGAGATGGACCGGTGTAAACGGTTACAAAAAACGAGAATACGTACCCTCCGGTGTAACCGGTTACATTGTAAGAAAATTTCTATTTCGTGTCAAGTGAGAAAATCGAGCCGGGGAGTGGGCAATGACCAGTTCCGGCCGGCCGCCGCACATTCACCCCCGGGCAGGATTTGGGGGATTCGGTACTACCTCATTTTGTCATCCTGAGCGGAGCGAAGGATCTCATAGATCGGAAAGACGAGATCCTTCGGTCGCTACGCTCCCTCAGGATGACATATTCGGTGAAATTGAGACATTGCCTGCGATTTTGGTGAATACGATAAAGGATAGTATATTGGGCGAACGATGAGCGCCTTTCGCACAATCCCCATCTTTGTTGCTGTTCTGGCCCTGCTCTATGCCGCAGGCTGCGGATCGAGGCCCGGCACCGGCACGGAGATCGTATTCTGGGCCTTCGGCCAGGAGGGAGAGCGTGTCGCATCCATGATGCCCGCGTTTGAACGGCGAAATCCCGGCATCACCGTCCGCGTCCAGATGATCCCCTGGAATGCCGCCCATGAAAAACTTCTTACCGCCTTCGCGGGCCGGTCTCTCCCGGATCTCTGCCAGCTCGGAAACACATGGGTCCCGGAATTCAAAATTCTGAACGCGATCGAAAACCTCGGACCCTGGGTGGCGTCGAGCGGCTCGATCCGCGACTCGAATTACTTTCCGGGGATCTGGGACACGAATGTCGTCGACTCGCTCCTCTACGGCATTCCATGGTACGTCGACACACGGGTGCTCTTTTACCGGACAGACCTCTGTGCGAGAGCAGGTTATTCCAGGCCTCCGCGTTCGTGGGAGGAATGGTCGGACCTCTGCCGGAAGCTCAAGAAAAATTCTCCGGAGAACTATGGCGTCTTCTTCTCGACAAACAACGAATGGACGGGGCAGGTGATTCTCGGACTTCAGGAGCACTCGACGCTTCTCAAAGACCGGGACACTCGTGGCAACTTCAGCGGTCCGGAGTTTACAAAGGGGATGAAGTATTTTCACGAATTCTTCCAGAACGGGTGGGCCCCGGTGAAGACGACGCAGATCATCAACGTCTTCCAGGCGTTCGCCGCGGGATACTTCGCGTCGTACATCACCGGCCCCTGGAATATCGGCGAATTCGGGAGAAGGCTCCCCGACTCCCTGCGCGATGCATGGATGACGGCGCCGTTGCCCGGCCCGGACGGGTCGACCGGGCTTTCGCTTGCGGGAGGATCAAGCCTCGTCATGTTCCGGTCGTCGAAACACCAGCAGGAAGTCTGGAAGGTGATCGAGTACCTTTCCGAGCCGGAACAGCAGCTCGAGCTCTACCGGCTCACCGGAGACCTGCCGGCGCGGGTGGCGGCCTGGAACGATTCGTCGCTCGCGAACAACAAATACACCCCCGCGTTCTTCGAACAGTTGAAGCACGTCGTCGCCACTCCGAAGATCCCCGAATGGGAACAGATCGCCCAAAAGGTGAGGGAGTACGGAGAGCTGATCTCGATGGACCGGATGACGGTGGAGGAGGGGCTGGCGTCCCTGGACCGTGAGATCGACGTCATCCTTGAAAAGAGAAGGTGGCTGGCGCATGAAGAGTAAGAAGACCGGGGCCCTGACCGCGAGCGGGCACGGCCGGGCCGCGCTTCTCTTCCTTTCCCCCGCGCTGCTTGCGATCGCGGTTTTCTTTTTTATTCCCGTGATCGCCGCGTTCGTCCTGAGCTTCACCGACTTCGACATCTACTCGCTGGGCGACCTTCACTACGCGCGGTTCGTCGGACTGGCGAACTACCTCCACCTCTTCGAGGATCCGCTCTTCTGGAAGGCGATGCTGAATACGCTCTACTTTCTCGGCGTCGGGGCTCCGCTCTCTATCGCCGTCTCGCTCGCCACCGCGTTGCTCCTCCAATCGAAGGCGGTCCGTCTGAAAGGGCTCTTCCGCACGGCGTATTTTGCCCCGGTCGTCTGCACGCTCGTGGCGGTTGCCGTCGTCTGGCGGTTTGTCTACCACCCCACCTCCGGTCTCCTGAACCATGCGCTTTCCTGGGTGGGAATCGCGCCGATCGATTGGCTGGGAGACTCCCACTGGGCAATGCCGGCGATCATCCTCCTGGCGGTCTGGAAGAATTTCGGCTACAACATGATCATATTTGTCGCCGGCCTTCAGAACATCCCGGACGAACTCTACGAGGCCGCTTCGCTCGACGGGGCGGGAAAAGTGCAGCAGTTCACCTCGGTCACGCTGCCGATGCTTGCGCCTACGACGATCTTCATCTGCGTCATCACGATGATCGGGTATTTCCAGTTGTTCGCCGAGCCGTACGTGATGACCCAGGGGGGACCGCTGAACAGCACGCTCAGCCTCGTCTTGCTCATGTACCAGCACGGGTTTCGCTGGTGGAACATGGGCTACTCGGCGGCGCTGGCGTTCATCCTCTTCGCCATCATTCTCGCGGCGTCCGTCGCACAATCGCAGTTACGAAAGAGGCTCTCGCTCCCATGAAGAGGCTCACACCGGTCCTTCTTTACGCATTATTGACCGTGATCGCGGCCGCAACGCTCGCGCCTCTCGTCTGGATGGTTTCGGCTTCACTGATGCCGGCCGGCGACACCGCCTCGTTTCCTCCGCCGTTCTTCCCCCGCCGGATCACGTTCGAGCACTACGCGAGCGTGCTGACCCGGTTGAACCTCGCGCGGGCTCTCTTCAACAGCGCGTTTCTGGCGTTGAGCGTGACGGCGATTTCTCTTCTGATCAATTCGATGGCGGGATATGCGTTTGCGAAGTACCGCTTCCGCGGCCGCGATCCGCTCTTCCGGTTTCTCATCGCGTCGATGTTCATACCCGCGCAGGTCACCATGCTGCCCCTTTTCCTCATGCTCAACAAGATGGGCCTCGTCAATTCCTACGCGGGCGTCATGATACCGGGGCTGGCGAGTATTTTCGGCATCTTCCTCATGCGCCAGTTCGCAATGTCGATCCCGGACAGCACCATCGAGGCGGCCCGGATCGACGGGGCCGGCGATTTTCGCATTTACCGATCGCTGATCCTCCCGATGTGCAAGCCGATCCTTATCACGCTCGCGATCTTCACGTTCATGGGGACCTGGAACGATTTCCTCTGGCCCCTGATCGTGATGACCGACGATTCCATGTACACGCTCCCCGTGGCGCTCGCCGGACTTTCGCTGGAGCATGTCCAGGACACGGAGCTGATGATGGCGGGCTCCGTGATCACTGTGGCTCCGGTGCTGATCCTCTTTGCCGCCGTGCAGAAATACTACATCAGAGGAATCATGGCGGGTGGGCTCAAGGAATAGGGGTGGCGTAACTGGATAACCGAACTCCTCGTAGCTGCATTTCGTCCCCTTCTTTTGGCGTCCTGCCGAAATCCCCTTGAGCCGGGCATGTAAATGCCGTACCATGAAGTATGGCCGTCGGGCGGACGGTCAGACGGTCAGGTCCGGCCATTGAACAGTGAAGAGTTCCGGGCGTCCTATGTAACCATATGACGTTGTACCCGGAAATCGGAGCGGTGGGCCGGACTTGCCGGTTTTTAGGAGGGGGTTACATGCATGCTACCCCCCGACTTCAATCTTCCCCGGGTCGACCCTCAGCCTGTAGCCCCCCGACCGGTTGTTGTCGAATAACTGAGGCCGCTCAAGCCTGAGCGCGAGCGCCAGCCGCTTGAGGTATTCCGGATAATAACCCGCCTTCTGCAGATTAAAATAGCCGTCGGGGTTCTCCTTCCGGGAGCGCGCCATCTCGACAAGCACATGGTAGTAGGTGTCCCGCACCCGTGCTTCCCTCGGCTTCGACTCCCCCTTGATCCACAACTTCACGACAAAGAATCTTTCATCGACCGGCCGGCCTGTGAGCTCGAGGCCGTCGAGCGGGAATTCTCCCTTCTGGGTGGCGGAGCTGGTCGCCAGAGCGAGAAACAGAAAGATGAGCGTCGTTTTTGTCACCAGGAGAAGCGGCCACCGCAATTCGCTCATCGCAATTCCCATTTCCGGCAGCTGGGAAACGACGGTGAGTGCCACGATCGCCACCGAAACGTACTGCAGGATCGGGAAGCCCCTTCCCTTGAACGATTCATAAATCGCCACTTCCAGGACGACCAGCGTGAGGATCGAGAGGATGCAGTCCGGAAGCGCCTGGACCTCAGGCGTTGCTTTCACCGCAAAGCTGACCGCCATGACGATCGCGGCGACGAGGAGGGAAAGGAGGACAACGCTGCCGCGCCAGGAGCGGCTTGCCTCGAACTTTTTGAGCGTCGCGCCGATCCGGCCCGTGATTCCGTAGTCGCCGTAGTCGAAATACCCGATGGAAAGAAGAAGAAATGCGCTATTCAGCGTCGAGGAGACGATCCGCGTGAGGACAAACCAGGAGCTGTTGGAATAGGCCCATCCGAGCATCCCGATCAGGGCCCAAACCAGGGTGGCGTTGCCGAGCCAAAACCAGGTCGGATCGCGCTGGCCGCCGGGATCCCCCCTCATATAGAAGGAATAGAGGACCGTGGAGCCGCAAAGACAGATGCATGCCTGGGCGGGAAAATACCAGTTCGGGAAATCCACCCTCTACCTCACCATGTATCGGTGCAAGAGCCCCGGAAGGCGCTCATTTCGATACACTCCTGCCTCCGAAGATAAACAAGATGGTAACAGTTACTCTCATTCGATAATAACAGATTAACTTGTTGAGCGATATGATAACGAACGAAGCGGGGATTGTCAAGGGATCGGTAGCAGCGACCTTCAGGTCGCGTAGCGAGAACAAACAAACGCAGCCTAAAGGCTGCGGCTACCGAGACCGAAACGTCGGTAACCGCGACCAAGCCCAAGGCGTCGGTAGGCGCGACCTTCAGGTCGCGTAACGACAAGGAAACGATAATATTGGAGACCACAACCATGAACCTACGGATTCACAGGATGGCACAAAGTCTGATCATCGCTGCCGGAATCGCGGCCCTCGTCGCAGGAGCCGGTTGCAACCCCGGGGATGAGAAGGAAATCCGGATCGGGGAGTATTCCTCTCTTACGGGAACCGCGGCGACGTTCGGGACCTCGACCCACAAGGGGGCGAGCCTCGCCGTCGAGGAGGCGAATGCCGGCGGCGGCATTCTCGGGAAGAGCGTCAAGCTCCTCACCGAGGATACCCAGTCGAAACCGGAGGAAGCCGCGACCGTGGTGACGAAACTGATCACGCGCGACCATGTGATCGCGATGGTGGGCGAAGTGGCTTCCAGCCGCAGCCTTGCGGCCGCGCCGATCTGTCAATCGAACGGAGTTCCTATGATCACCCCCTCCTCGACGAACCCCAAGGTGACGCAGGTCGGGGATTACATCTTCAGGGTCTGTTTCCTCGACGACTTTCAGGGCTCGGTGATCGCCCGGTATATCCGGAACAGCCTCAACCTGACTCGGGTCGCCGTCCTGAAAGACGTGAAGAACGAGTATAGCGTCGGGCTCGCCCAATACTTTTCGGAATCTTTCCGGAAGCTCGGGGGCATGATCACTTCCGAGCAGGCCTTCAGCGAAGGGGACAACGATTTCAAAGCGCAGCTCACAGCCCTCAAGTCCACGAACCCCGAAATCATCTTCGTCCCGGGCTACTACAACGAAGCGGCGTTAATCGTCAAACAGGGGCGCGAGCTCAACATCGCGCTTCCCTTTATCGGCGGGGACGGGTGGGATTCGGCCAAGCTGCTCGAAATCGGAGGAGCGGCAATGGAGGGGACATTTTATTGCAACCATTACAGCACCCACGACACGCGGGAGGTTGTTCAGAATTTTGTGCAAAAATTCCGCGCGAAGTTCAATGAGACGCCGGACGCCATAGCGGCCCTCAGCTATGACGCCGTCAGGATTCTCCTCAACTCGATCCGCGCCTGCGGATCGACCGAGGGGCCGAAACTCCGCGACGCGATCGCGGCAACCAGGGACTTTGACGGCGTAACTGGAACGATCACGATCAGCCCCGAGCGAAACGCGACGAAGTCGGCGGTGATCCTTACTGTGAAGGACGGGCAGCTGATGCCAAAGGAGACGATTCGGCCGTGATCCCGGGTTCAGATAACGCGTATGGCGGCGGCATGCAGGCCCCCAGCTCCCTGGTCCCTCAGGCCCGGATGCGAAGCAGTTTATCCCCTTTTTTTGGCATCCTGAAGAATATTCATTTGGCCGGGTGTTCAAATGACGTATCATACACTCCGGTCCGTCGGACAAATGGCAAGTTCCGGCTCTTGCACTGCAAAGACTCCCGGGCGACCTATGCGCCTGGACAGCGGCTTGTCCGGGGATCGATGCGGGAAGCGGGACTTGCCGGTTTTTATGAGGCGCCTGCGTCCGGTAGTGTCTTATTTTGTCATCCTGAGCGAAGCGAAGGATCTTGCAGGTCGGAAAGACGAGATCCTTCGGTCGCTGCGCTCCCTCAGGATGACATGTTGGGTGAAACTGAGACACTACCATGACCGGACCGGATGCGGGCGAAGCCGCAATTTCCTATATTCCGGCTATTGAGCGAAGGGAACATGCCCGGACGTTTAACTCTGCGATGGAAAGTCATCCTCCTCGGATGGGGCCTTTACGGCGCCTACATGTCGTTGGAGTCGATCCTCCTCGGCGCAAAGTCGGGGCGCCAGGTGGACATCACCTTCCTCGTCTTCTCCGAGCTGGCGTACGCCGCCATCTGGATGGGGCTTACCCCTCTCGTGCTCTGGCTGGCGGAGCGATTTCCGTTTTCCAAGAAACAGTGGATCCGCCCCCTCTGGACTCACCTCGGCTTTAGCCTTCTTGTGGCGCTCTGCCACAAGGGGATTCACGGGATCATCCTGACCCTCTACAGGGTGGCGTTCGAGGGCGCCACTTTTTCCTGGTCCTCGCCGTACAACATCATGCTCTCGTACTTCGACTACGGCATCCAGCTCTACTGGATCATCCTCCTGCTCCACCACGCGTATGCCTACTACGCGCGCTCCCAGCAAAACGAGTTGAAGTCGATCCAGCTTGGAAAGATGCTCGTCGAGTCGCAGCTCCAGGCTTTGAAGATGCAACTCCAGCCCCACTTCCTGTTCAATTCGCTGAACGCCATCTACATGCTGATCGAGAAGGATCCGAAACTCGCCCGCTCGACATTGCGGAAGCTGAGCGAACTTCTCCGCCGGACGCTCGAGCGCGTCGGAGCGCAGGAGGTCCGCCTGAAGGAAGAGCTGGAGTTTCTCGCGCTCTATCTCGAAATCGAGCAGATCAGGTTCGGCGAACGGTTGAAAGTCACCATCTCCGTGCCCGCGGCGCTCGAAGAGGCGCGTGTTCCGAACATGATCCTTCAGCCGCTCGTCGAAAACGCCGTCAAGCACGGGATCAGCAAGATCCGCGGCGAGGCCATATTGGAAATATCCGCTTCGCAGGAGGACGGAACGCTCGAGCTTCGCGTCTTCAACAACGGGTTTGGAATCGAGGCGGAAGCCGCCGACTCCGGAGACGCGGTCGAACCGGGGCGTCAGGGGATCGGAATTGCGAACACACAGGCGCGGCTCGAACGGCTCTATGGACCGCGGCAGTCGTTCAAATTGACCGAATTGCCCGGGGGCGGCGTGGCGGCATCGCTCACAATCCCCTACAGCACCGCGACGGGGTTTGCCCTCCAGGATGCCCCCGATGCGTAGGATCAGCGCGTTGATCGTCGACGACGAGCCTCTGGGCAGGGAGAGCGTCCGCGAACTCCTTGCGGGCGAAAAGGATATCCAGATCGCCGGCGAATGCTCCGACGGGCTTGAAGCCATCGAACAGATCCACCTGAAAAGCCCCGACCTGGTCTTTCTCGATATCCAGATGCCCGAGTTGAACGGCTTTGACGTCCTGGCGCACCTCGACCGGGAAAAACTGCCGGCCATTGTATTCGTCACCGCTTACGATGAGTTCGCGATCCGGGCCTTCGATGTGAGGGCGCTCGATTATCTTCTCAAGCCGATCGATCCGGAACGGTTTTCGGCGACGCTCGATCGCGTAAGGGAATCGGTCGCGGCAAAAGATCCCGCCGCGGGAAAGCTCCTGCGCAAACAGATCGGACAACTGCTGAGCGAAGTTTCCGGTTCCCGGGGTTACCGGGAGATCGTCGCGGTCAGGACGTTCAAAAAGATTTCGATCGTCCGGGTGAGCGATATCAACTGGATTCAGGCTCAGGGCGATTACCTCTATCTCCATGCGGGAGGCAAACGGCATCTCCTCCACGAAAGCCTCGCGAGTCTCGAGAAGCAGCTCGACCCCTCCCACTTCATACGCATCCACAGGTCGATCATCGTTAATCTCGGACGGATCGGAGAGATCCTCAGGTCCGCCGAGGGGGACTATGTCGCGGTGCTCCCGAACGATGTGAAGCTCCCCATCGGCAGACTCTACCGCCCGAAGCTCCTCTCCCTCCTGCGGGTTTAATTCTCGCGCATTAAGAGTTTTCTCGTTCCCACGCTCCGCGTGGGAACGCGTATTTGGGCCGCTCCGCGGCCCCCGATATCAATAGTGAGGCGCAGACTCATAGCCGCTGACCAAAAGCACGTCAGCATGACGAGATAGTGAATAGCCGAAGCCTTCATCTCTGCTCGTCATCCCGACGTGCTTCAGGTCGGGATCTTGATTCCTTTTGCTTTTCGTCTCTCCCTCTTGGCCGTTCGTCGATACCAGACCCCGATCCGCCGAAGAACACCGTTTCCAGGCCGAATCCCGCCGTATATTTCAAGAAACGAACTCCTCGGGGAAACGCACGATGGTCCGACGCATACTCCTTTTTATCCTTTGCTATTCTTCGCTTACGGCCGCCTCGGAGGCGGCTATTCTCCGGGTCCCGGCCGCATACTCATCGATCCAGTCAGCGATCCTCGCAGCGTCAAACGGCGACACGGTGCTCGTCGAACGCGGCACCTACTTCGAGAATCTCAACTTCCGCGGGAGGAACATCGTCGTGACAAGCCGGTACTTGCTTACCGGAAACCCCGCCGACATTTTCGAGACGGTGATCAACGGAAGCTCTCCGATCAGCCCGGACTCCGCGAGCTGCGTTCGCATCGTCTCCGGCGAGGATTCAACCGCTGTGCTGGAAGGGTTCACGCTGACCGGCGGCACCGGGACGAAGTGGACGGATGAGCACGCGGCAGGCGTCTTTGTGGAAGGGGGCGGAATTCTCATTCAGCTCTCCTCTCCCACGATCCTTCACAACCGGATCATCTATAACCAGGCGATTTCCGTCCCGCCGGGAGTGCGGAGCGCCGGCGGCGGAGGCATCCGCGTTGGGGACGGGTATCCGAGGATCCTGAACAATATTATCACGAACAACCACGGCATGTACGGCGGCGGCATCGTTCTGAATTTTACCGGAGCGGTGGTCCGGAACAACATCATCGCCCAGAATACGGTCGATCAGGCCGTGGCCGGAGTCGAAACGTTCGGAGGAGGGGGAATCTGGGCTTTTTCAAATTTTGGCGCCGTGCCGAAGATCATCGAGAACAATACCATCGTGGACAACTCATCCTCCGGAACAGGCAGCGCGCAGGCCGGAAGAGGGGGCGGTGTGATCACGGGCGGGACCACGCTCGACCTCCACAACAATATTATCTGGAATAACCATCAGGTCTCCGGCTCCGATGTGGGCACGGGGGCCTCCGGGACGGTTAACGCGACATTCAACGATATCGGGGGAGGGTTCTTCGGGGACGGGAATCTGGACCTCGATCCGCTGTTCAGCGGGCCCGAGTATGTTCTCGGCGCCGGTTCTCCCTGTATCGATGCCGGTGACTCCAGCGTCGTTGAAAACGATCCGGAAGACCCTCACGCTCCCGGTCTTGCTCAGAGTTATTCTGCGAGGACACTGCGCAACGACATGGGAGCGTTTGGGGGTCCCGGACGCACTCCGGAAACCTTTACAATCACGATATCGCCCGGCGCGCACGGCACGATCACTCCGTCTCAGGGATCCCCCCTCCCGGTCGAATCGATTGATGTCCCGTCAGGCGACGACCAGGAATTTATCATCGCCCCCGATTCAGGATACGGGGTGCGGGAACTCCTCGTGAATTCGAATCCGGTCGCCCCGGTTCAGAACTACACCGCTCTCAATGTGCGGAGCGTGGGATCCATCAGCGCGTCGTTCGTCCGGAGGTACACGATCCGGGCAACATCGCGGGGTCACGGGTCCCTCCTTCCCGCCGGAGAGATTCACGTGGACGAGGGGAGTAACATCTCCTTCACGATAACGCCCGAACACGGCTATTTCGTCGACAGCCTCGTGGTCGACGGCCTCCTGACAGGATCCGTCCCCTCATACTCGTTTCTCTCGGACTCCGCCGATCATTCCATCGACGTTTCGTTCCGGCTCGACTCCTCTTATCTTGCGGCGTTTCGCACGATCAGGCCCGACAGCCTCGTGTTCGATAGGGACAACAAGGGAAAGACACTGAAATATGTGAAGGCGAAACCGGACCGGGTGGAATTTTCGTTCCGCGTTCATGCTCCCGCTACCGCCGCATTATCGCTCAAGTTCTCCATGAAAACGTCGGGTGCGATCACGCTGGGGCCGGCCGGAGGAGACACGGTCATGAGCTGGTCGGATCTTGCCGCGATCACAACCCCCGGCCCGATCGACGGCGGCACGACGCTCCGGGTATCCGGAATCGGAAGCAAAGGGAAACCCCTTTCGGCCAAGTATGTCTGGTCGACCATCCCCTCGCCAGCAAAGGGGACCGTGCCGGACACATCGTTCATCCTCAACCTTCCGCGCCTTCCGATGCCCGACAGGGTGAACATCCTGTATGAACTCTTCCGGAGGGGCGCGTTCGGGACCGGTCTCGATGTCGGTATTCCCGCTCCGGAGAGTCCGAAGAGTTACGGATGGGTCTCCGCGCCGAAGTATACCGATGTGTTGAAATCGCTCTTCGACAAAAACGCGGGGCTGCACACCGGGAGCCCGAGGAACTTCGATCAATTCACCGGCGGGAAACCGTTGGTGGGGAGGATCAAATCGCTCTCCCCCGCAAAATACAATAACCGGTTGTTCGCGGACGCTCTCGTCTTGAAACTCAATATCGCGGCAAGCTCGCAGCAAATCACCCCTCCGGGGCTCGGCTCGCTTCTCTACGATGACGGGGCGGCAAACCCCCTGAACGGAAGGTCTCTCGTTTCGATCGCGGAGCTTGCAGATTCGATGCTGAGCGCGAAGTCCCAGCCCGGGCTCTTCCGGAGCAAGGCCGACTATGATGCTGCGATCGGATATTCAAATCTCGACTCGGTGATATACCGGATCAATTCTGCATTCGAGGGGGCGCCCGATACCGCAGTGGGAGGGTTCTCCGGACCTTTGTCGCTAACCGGGACCCGGCAGTTGATGGAGGTTGCGATCCTGAAATCGGGTCCGGTGAATGAGCCCGCCGCCGGAGGGGTGTTTGTTTCGAGACAACCTCCGCTCGCGGAGGAGTTCGCACTGGCTCAAAATTATCCGAACCCGTTCAACCCCTCAACCACGATCACATTCGCGCTTCCAAACGCTTCGATCGTCACGCTCACGGTCTTCAACATCCTTGGACAGGAGGTGGGGAGACCACTCGACCACGCTCAGCTCGACGAGGGGGAAACGGAGGTCGTCTTCGATGCGCGATCACTGGCGAGCGGAGTCTATCTGTACCGTCTGATCGCCGCCGAAGTTACGAACGACGAGGAGGGGATTACGACTCCGCGCACCTTCATCACATCAAAAAAAATGATGCTCCTTCGCTAAGACGATGGTTGTGCCGGCCCGTCCCGCCGCCGGGCGGCCATTCCGTCAAACATTCGTCTGTTTTCTCCGTATATTCAAGTCAACCCCCTTCATCATCGAATCAGAGGAGTCGTTCATGAAACGAGTCGCTTCCATCTTCGCCTTTGTCGCCGTAGCCGCACAACTGCTCATGCCCGCTGTCGCCGCTGCAAGCGATGAAAAATCGCCTGTCCTGGTTTCCACTTCGTGGCTCGCGGAGCATCTCAAGGATCCGGGGATGGTGGTTCTCAATGTGGCCTTTCTCCGGAGGGATTATACCGGCGGGCACATTCCCGGCTCGCGGTTTCTCTGGACCGGCTCCCTTGTGCAGGGCACGCCGGATATGACCTATGAGCTCGTGCCCGTCGCGCAAATCAAGGATGCCCTCGAAGCCGCCGGCATCTCCAACGACTCGCGCGTCGTTCTGTACGGAGTCGGGCAGAGCGTGAGTCCGACCATGCGGGTATTCCTCACGCTCGAGTACGCCGGCATGGGGGGCAGGATCTCCGTCCTCGACGGGGGACTCGACGCCTGGAAGGCGGAGAAGAGGCCGGTGTCGATGGACGCACCTGAGTTCTCCCGCGGATCGTTCACGCCGGACATCCATAAGGAAGTGTTCGTCGACGCCGAGTGGATGAAGGACCACATGCATACGCCCTCCGTCGCGATCGTCGATGCGCGGGCGCCGAACTTCTACAACGGCACGACCCCGGGCCAGGGCCGCCTCGGACACATTCCGGGCGCCAAGAACCTGTTCTTCAACACCCTGTTCGACACCACGAACAAGCTGCTTCCCGTTCCGAAACTGAAGGAG